>CACXEN010000127.1 GCA_902766675.1 uncultured Erysipelotrichaceae bacterium | reverse complement strand
TTGCTCCACCAGCGCCGCCTTGTCCACCGCAGCCTACAAGTAATGTAGATGCTAGGGCAAGAGAAAATGTGCATAAGCCTAATTTTTTGAATAGTTTCATTTTTTCCTCCTTAAATTATCCTTTTATTGCACCTGCCATGATTCCACTATCGAAGTATTTTTGGAAGAATGGATAGAGAATCATTAATGGAATACTAGAAATAATGATTGTTGCATATTTTAGCAACTCAGCAAGTTGCGCACGTTCAGCGGTACTTTGCATATCTGCGACCATTCCTGGTTCAGGTTGGTTTTGAATCAAGATAGAACGCAATACCAACTGCAATGGCTGTTTAGAAGCGCTATTGAGATAAATCATTGCATCAAAATAGCTGTTCCACATACCAACGAATTGCCACATTGAGATTGTTGCGATAATTGGTACGCATACTGGCAATAATATTTTGAAAAAATAAACCATTTCATCTGCGCCATCAATTTCCGCTGCTTCTTGTAAGTCATTCGGAATACCCATGTAATATGTTCTAGCGATGATCATGTTCCAAACACTAAACGCACCTGGAATTAAGATTGCCCAAATCGTATCGAGCATTCCTAAGTTTGATATCAACAAGTATGTTGGAATCAAACCACCACCGAAGAACATTGTGATTACGAATAATGTGTTGAATATCTTCTTTCCCTTGAAATCTGGACGAGACATTGGATACGCCGCTAATAATGTTATGACTACAGAGATAATTGTGAATAAGACAGAATATAATAATGCATTTCTGAAACCTACCCAGATTTGTTCGTTAGACATAACACGTTCGTAGGCTGTCATTGTCCATTTTGAGAAATCGAATGTTAAACCTTTGTTTTGTAAAGTTACAGGATCTACGAATGAAGCGAGGACGATATAAATCATTGGAACCAAGATTGCTAGAACGAATAGTCCAAGTAAGATATATCCAATAATCAAGATTGCCTTGTCTTCAGTCGCGTATTTAGAGAATTCACTTTTCTTTTTTGTTTTCATAAATGCCTCCTCTAAATCGTCGCCCCGTCATTCATTCTTTCAACGATTTTATTCATTGAAATTAGAAGAATAACGTTAATGATTGTGTTAAATAAACCGACAGCGGTTGAGAAACCATAGTCGCCATTTAGAAGACCGATCTTATAAACGTATGTCGATATGATTTCTGAACTTGCTAAGTTCATGTCAGTTTGTAATGCATATGCCTTTTCAAAGCCGATACTCATGATATTACCGACTGACATGATGAATTGAATCAATACTGTATCTTTGATAGCTGGCCATTCAACAGTACGAATCTGTTGGATGATATTCGCCCCATCGATAACCGCAGCTTCTTTGAGTTCTTTACTCGCATTGGATAGAGCTGCTGTATAGATGATGGAAGCCCAACCAGCACCTTGCCAAATGCCACTGGCAATGTAGATTGTTCTAAATGCAGATGGCATTGTCATGAAATTTGTGTTTAAACCCAATAATGAATTGATTAAACCAGTTGGTGATAATAAGATACGAACAATACCACAAAGAACGATAACTGAAATAAAGTTAGGCATATAAAGCACCAATTGAATTCTTTGTTTTGTCTTCGAACTTAGTATTCTGTTTAATAGGAATGCCAATAGGATTGGAATTGGGAACCCCCATAACAATCCATAGACACTCAATTTCAAAGTATTCATTAGGTAATTCATGAAATCTGGAGAAGATAGGAATCGAGAGAAATGTTCAAATCCTACCCATTCACTACCCAAGATACCTCGAATTGGGTTATATTCCATAAAAGCAATCAGAACACCACCCATTGGTATGTACCTAAAAATTAGGGTTAGCAATAAAGCTGGCAAGATGAAAATCAAATAGAGTTGCCAGTGATTCTTCATGTACGTCAACGTACTTTGCAACTTTGAATTCTTCTTTTCCTCTTGCTTTACCCCTTCTGAACCTTTGTTCATAGGACTCCTCCTTTTTGAGAATGTTCATATTTGTATATCTCGAAGCGGCCAATCTTGATATCCAAACCGAACAAATGTAAACGCATTCAAATACTAGCATGCACATTTTATCGCGTCAATGATATTTTTGTGCATTTGCACACTTTTTGTGCAAATGCATGTAAGAAAATGAATGTTTTTTCAGTGAAATTATGTGTATGCGCTTACAAAACTGTGCATTTGCACAATTTTTGATTGACTTGCAAATTTTTCGTTTGTAATATAATAAAGGAATGAATAAGAAAGTTACATTACAAGACATTGCCGATGCGTTAAATCTTTCAAGGAATACCGTATCCAAGGCAATCAATAATTCAAGTGGAATCGCTGACAATACACGAGAGATGGTGCTAGAAAAAGCAGTAGAAATGGGATATAAACATTTCTCTTATGTAAAATCAGCTAGTTCGTCATTCGTAAACAACTCTGATTTCTTCCAAAACCCTTCCAGTCCAAAAGAAATCGCTTTATTTACTGCTGCAGATGTTAGTTCTTCACATTTTGCATCCCTTATGTTGGACAAGTTTTCGAGTGAAATTCAACAACTAGGCCTTAGCTTAATTCATTATCGAATTTCTCAAGATAATATCGATCAAATGAAATTGCCAATCACCTTTCATCAAGAACAGGTTTGCGCAATCATCTGTGTTGAATTATTTAACTATGCGTATAGCCAAATGGTATGCACTTTAGATTTACCTGTTCTATTTGTGGATTGTCCTCCACTAATTGGTGGACGTTCTTTGAACGCTGATATCCTTTTAATGGATAATTCAGTAGGAATTTCCCAAGCGATTACGGACTGTGTTCGAAATGGTATTCAAAAATTTGGATTTATTGGTAACTATATGCATTGCCAATCCTTCTTTGAAAGATATATCGCTTTCGAAACAGGTTTATTGATTCATGATTTACCAGTTGATCATAAATACATCATCAACTACGCCGATAACTCTGTAGAAGCATTGGCGAAACAGTTAGAATCTTTGGATCGATATCCTGAAGTATTTATCTGTGCAAATGATTTCGTCGCTATTGAAGCGATACTCGTATTAAGAAATTTATCAAAATCTGTACCAAATGATATCCAATTCCTTGGTTTCGATGATTCTCACGAATCTCGTGCCTTCTCTCCTACTCTTTCAACAGTACATATTCACACACAATCCATGGCATATTCTGCTGTTCAACTATTGTTGACGAGAATCATGGAACCAAACACGGAAAAACGAATCGTTCATGTGACGAGTGACTTAATATATAGAGATTCATTGCCTATAAAGGAGTAGAAACGTGAAGATATTCTCTTATGACAGTAAATTCAGTCAAATCTTAATCAAGTTATCTTATGCTTGTTGGCTAAATACATTGTGGCTCTTATGTTCATTGCCAATTGTTACGATCGGTGCATCTACTACCGCATTGTATAGTGTTACATTAAAGATTGCTTCTGATGAAGAATCTAATATCACCAAGCAATTCTTCGATAACTTCAAACGTGACTTCAAACAAGCAACTCGATTATGGTTAATAGCCTTAGTCGTTGGCATCATCTTAGTTGGAGATTTGTATATCGTTAATCAATTGAGAAGTCACATGAGTGGAACTGGAGCTGTCTTATGGACATTGATGTTAGCGATACTCATTGTCGCATCAATCGTGTATGCGATTATATTGATTTATGTATTTCCACTAACTGCATATTTCGAAAATACAGATTTCAATATGATTAAGAATTCCTTCTTAATTGGAATTCGTTATCTCTTCACAACAATACTTATCTTTGCAATACACCTTGCAATGTTCTATTTGATAGTAAATATATTTACTCCCCTAGCCATCTTTGGTGAAGGTCTATGTGCATTGTTAAGTTCGTATTTGTTAATACAGGTATTCCTTCAAATAGTGTATCGAAATGAAGAGGTTGAAGCGTAATGGTACCGAAGTCGCAAAGAGAGAATACGATTCGAAAAGAAGCGTTTCATAAAATGACATTGACGCAAAAGATGAATTACATCTTTGCATATTATAAATTGCCTATCTTCACTGCAATTATAGCGGCCGCAGTGTTGATAATATCAGTTGTTGGTTACTTCAACAAAAAGAATCCTATACTGTATCTTGCATTCGCAAATGTCAGTATTGGTGATTCTTTGAAAGAAACATTAACCGATGACTATCTGCTCGAGACAGGTAGAGACCTTGCAAAAAACGAAATGGTACTTTATGAAGGTCTATACTTAGCAGAAAATCCATCTGCAGAGAACCATCAATTCGCCTACGCATCTAAGATTAAAGTCTTAGGATCGATTGCGGCGAATAAGATGGATGTGATGCTGATGAATCGAGAAGCTTATGACCAAATGTCTATGAGTGGTCTTCTTCTAGATTTAACTCCGGTCATTTCTAACAATGATGAACTGATTCAAACGCTAGGTCCATCATTAACAGAAAACGAAGTCATTCTAGAAGATAATTCAATTGCTTATGACTTAGGCAAAGATGAAAGCTATGAAGCAAAAACAGGTTTTTTCTACAATGCAATTGATATTTCTTCCCTACCAAAAATAAAAGAAGCAGGATTTCCATCTGAAGTCTATCTAGGGATTATTGCAAATACAAAGCATTTAGATGAATGCTTACACTGGCTTACATATTTGTCAAAAACTAAAGAATAAGTAATTTGAATTGTGGCAATGAAATATCATGCCAGAAAGTAGACACCAGAAAAAAGCGGTGTGCTACTTCATAATTCTTTCATAAGGAGAAAGGGGCAAACAAATTTTATGGCAACAGTTAAATTAGAACATATCAAGAAAATATATCCTAATACAGAAGCGGTGAAAAAACCGAAAAAGAAAAAGAAAACAGAAGAAACAACAGAAGAAAAGAAAGTAAACTTAAAGATTACAGATGAAGGTGTAATCGCAGTTGATGATTTCAACCTAGAAATCAAAGACAAAGAATTTATTGTACTTGTAGGACCTTCCGGATGCGGAAAATCTACAACACTTAGAATGGTAGCTGGACTAGAAGAAATTTCAGGCGGTGAACTATATATTGATGATCGCTTAGTGAATGATGTTCCACCAAAAGACAGAGATATCGCAATGGTTTTCCAAAACTATGCATTGTATCCACATCTAACAGTACGTCAAAATCTAGAATTCCCACTACAGCTTAGAAAAATGCCTAAAGATGAAATCAATCGTCGTGTAGATGACGCTGCGGAAATCCTTGGCATTACACAATACTTAGAACGTAAACCAAAAGCTTTATCCGGTGGACAAAGACAACGTGTCGCAATTGG
>CACXEN010000126.1 GCA_902766675.1 uncultured Erysipelotrichaceae bacterium | reverse complement strand
TTTTTCTATGCCAAATAATTCATCGAAGAATGATGTCTTTTCTTTCTTTTTATTTGAAAACATATTGCACCTCCAAGAAATATCCCTTTTCTTAATCTTATCCTAAATATTTCGATATGCAAAAAACATGCCAGTTGGTGATATAGTAAAAAGCCTCTTTTCTTACAAAGAGACTCATTTGATTAGTATTCTTCTGCGTATTTTTCTAATAATGCACTACATGCGGCTAATGATAAATAGGATTGTGTACTACTATCACTTCTAGAAGTAATAGCGATTGGAACTTTAGCTCCAACAATCACACCACAACCAATTGCACCAGCATTAGATTCTAATATTTTTACCATGAGATTACCTGACATTAGATTTGGGACTACGACCCCATCAAATTCTCCACAATATGGGCAATCATATCCTTTTAATCTAGCAGCTTCTTTTGACACAATTAAGTCATAAGAGATTGGCCCAACTAAATTACAATTCGCAATAGGCTCTTCTTCATGTTCCATCACAATTGTTTGGGCTTCTACTGTATCACGCATATGAAAGCTTGGTTTTTCTACAAGTGCCAATAATGCCACATTTGGTTTTTCCATACCAATGCTTTCTAATACACGTACGATATTTTTAATCACATGTTTTCTTTGTTCAAGAGATGGCTCTACCATAATTGTGACATCACTTACTGCCATTAGTTTTGGTAGGTTTGGAATTTGTAATACTGTCACATGGGTTAATAAATGTCCATCTTTTAATAAATGATTTCCCTTTGTGAGTATTGGCATCAAGAAGTCTCTTGTTTGGGTATTCCCACGCATTAATACATCTGCTTCTTTTGCATTGACCATCTCAATTGCATATTGCACAACATTTGTGTCATGATTGACAGATTGAATATCATATTGGCAATCAGTAAATCCTAAAGCATCAATCATATTTTGAATCTTTTCTTTATTTCCAATTAAGATTGGATATACAAATCCATCTTTTTCAGCTTCAAAAAGACCCTTTAGAATATTCTCTACATCCCCACCTGCTACAGCTACGCGAAGTGGTCTTTTTCTAGCTTTTGCTCGATCAATTAAAGTCGCAAATTCTGGCGCATACTTTTCACTCATTAGAATAATCCTCCAATCTTTAAGAATATTGGCGCAAATACAAGTGCCACGATTGTCATTAATTTAATTAAGATATTAATTGATGGACCAGATGTATCCTTAAATGGATCTCCAACTGTATCACCTACTACAGTTGCATGATGGGTAGGAGAATCTTTTCCACCAAGATTACCTTCTTCTACATATTTTTTTGCATTATCCCATGCACCACCAGAATTAGACATGAAAATAGCTAACATAACACCAGTCACAAGTGATCCAGCTAATAAGCCACCTAATGCACTTGGACCTAATACAATACCAACAATAACTGGAATGATAACTGCTAATATACCCGGTAGCATCATTTCTTGAAGTGCTGCTTGGGTAGAAATAGATACACATTTATTATAATCAGGTTTCACAGTACCATCTAGAATTCCTTCTATAGTTCTAAATTGTCTACGTACTTCTTCTATCATTTTATATGCAGCTTTTGAAACAGAATCCATTGTCATAGAAGAAAACAAAAATGGTAACATGCCACCAAGGAATAATCCAACAATGACACGATAATCTAATAAATCAATTCCTGTTTCAAATAAATTCACTGCTTGTGCATATGAAACAAATAAAGCAAGTGCTGTTAAAGCAGCTGAGCCAATCGCAAAGCCTTTGCCCATCGCTGCAGTTGTATTACCAACTGCATCTAATTTATCTGTAATTTCTCTGACTGATGATGGTAAACGTGACATTTCTGCGATACCACCTGCATTATCCGCAATTGGACCATACGCATCTACTGCAACTGTTATACCAGTTGTGCTTAACATACCTACTGCAGCTAAAGCAATGCCATATAAGCCATCTGCAATAAATGAGCCAACAATGCCAATGGCGATTAATAGAATTGGAATGGCAGTACTTTGCATACCAACTGCAATACCTGAAATAACTGTTGTGGCAGAACCTGTTTCAGATTGTTCGGCAATCTTTTTTACAAAACGATATTCTCCAGAAGTATATATTTCTGTAATCATACCAATACATAATCCAACAATTAATCCAACGATGATTGCAATCGCTGCTTTAAAATCATGAAAGAATATTTTACTTAATATACAGGATCCAATAATCACTAAAACAGATGCTGTATAAGAGCCTATCTTTAATGCTTTATGCGGATTACTATTTTCATCACCTTTTACAAAGAAACAACCAATAATACTAGCAATGATTCCAAGTGATGCAATCAGTAAAGGAAATAAAGCTCCTTCAATGGATGCGACTAGTGAGCCAAGAGTTATCGCAGAAACAATAGAGCCTACATAGGATTCAAATAAATCTGCACCCATACCTGCAACATCGCCAACATTATCTCCTACATTATCCGCAATCACAGCTGGATTTCTTGGATCATCTTCTGGTATACCTGCTTCTACTTTACCTACTAAATCTGCACCTACATCCGCTGCCTTGGTATAAATACCGCCACCAACACGGGCAAATAATGCAACAGAAGATGCACCTAAAGAAAAGCCTGATAATACATCTGCACTACCTGTTACATAATAGATAATAGATGCACCTAGTAAGCCAAAGCCTACTACACACATACCCATAACTGCACCACCAGAAAAGGCAATGGATAGTGCCCCATTCATTCCTTTTTCTTTTGCGGCAGCAGCAGTACGTACATTTGCCTTGGTTGCTACATTCATGCCAATATAACCAGCAAGTGTAGAAAATAATGCACCTACCACAAAACTAATGGCAGTCAGCCAACCAATCCCAAAGCCTATTGCAACAAATAGTGCCACAATAAAAAATACAAGTATCCGATACTCTGCCATGAGAAATGCTTTTGCACCTTCGTGTATATACGAAGCGATTTCTTGCATACGATCAGAGCCTGCATCTTGTTTACTAACTTTTTGAATTAAAAACAATGCAAAGCCAATAGCGAAAAGTCCAAAAATAGACGTGATAATGATTAGAGAATTCATTGTACGCAAACTCCTTTTTCGAAGCGAATCCCCTCACTCCCCCAATTTATGAGGATTTCTAGTTGTATTGTAGCGTACACCTATCATTATTTCAGTGACTTTTAACACATTAGAAAAAAATGCCCACGATGTGAGCATTTATTTAGATTTGTTC
>CACXEN010000125.1 GCA_902766675.1 uncultured Erysipelotrichaceae bacterium | reverse complement strand
CAAGATTATCAAAAAATGAATGCATTAGATGAAGATATTGATGATATCCATAATGAATTAGCACATCTAATGGAAATGTGGGAAGAGTTAAATGAACTAGATGAAAAGGAGTCTAATTAAGACTCCTTTTGACTACGCAGATGGAGGGATTTGAACCCCCGCACGCTTTCACGTCTAGCGGTTTTCGAAACCGCCCCCTTCAGCCACTTGGGTACATCTGCATATGCTAGTAGAGTATATCATACAATTGTTTGGTTAGTTGTGTTATATTTGAGACGTTGAAGCGAGGTGAAGTTTATGATTAAGTTCAGTGAAATGAAATATGATAGACCAAATATCGATGATTTAAAAAAGCAAATAGAAGAATTAACAGAGCAATTAAAAAATGCGAGTAGCTATCAAGAAGCCAATGAATCCTTTGTGGCTTTAGATAAGTTAAACAGACATATCGGCACAATTGATGCACTGGCTCATATTCGTCACGATATAGATACACGTGATGCATTTTATGATGCAGAAGTTACTTTCTGGGATGAAGCAACTCCACTTTTACAAGAAAGCGCAATGAAATTCACAGATGCATTATTGCATTCCCCATATCGTAGTGATTTTGAAAAAGAATATGGAGACTTAATGTTTGTGAATGCAGAGATTGCGCTAAAAACTTTCTCAGAAGAAATCGTAGAAGATTTACAAGTAGAAAATAAATTGACTTCTGAATATGTCAAATTATTGGCTAGTGCACAAGTACCATTTGAAGATAAGACATATACACTAGCACAAATGACAGCTTTCCAAACAGATTTAGATGATGAAAGAAGATTAAAAGCTTGGAAAGCAGTTGGAGGCTGGTACAAAGCACAACAAAGTGAATTAGATAGAATCTATGATGAATTGGTAAAAGTTCGTACAAATATTGCGAAAAAGCTTGGTTATAAAAACTATATTGAACTTGGTTATTACAGAATGGGAAGAAACTGTTATGACCAAAATGATGTAAAACAATTTAGAGAAGCTGTACAAGAATTCTTAGTACCAGTCGCAAGTGAAGTATATAAAGCACAAGCTACTCGTTTAGGAAAAACATATCCTATGAGCTATGCAGATAATGCATTAGATTTTAGAAGTGGTAATGCGAAACCTGCAGGTAATGCGGATGATATTCTTGCGGCAGGTAAGAAATTCTATGATGCATTATCTCCTGAAACTAGTGAATTCTTCCGTACGATGTTAGACGGTGAATTAATGGATGTCTTATCTACAGAAGGAAAATCGGGTGGTGGATATTGCACAGGTATCTATGATTATGGTGTACCTTTTATCTTTGCGAACTTTAATGGTACGCAAGGAGATGTTGAGGTTGTAACACATGAAGCAGGGCATGCTTTTGCGGCATATATGAATCGTGATCGTGTACCAATGGATTATATTTGGCCAACGATGGAAGGTAGTGAAGTACATTCTATGTCTATGGAATTCTTCGCAGAAGATTATGCGGAAGACTTCTTTGGGAAAGACGCAAGAAAATATAAATATTCACATCTAGCTGGTTCCTTAACATTTATTCCATATGGTACGATGGTCGATCATTTCCAACATATTGTGTATGAAAAACCAGAAATGACACCAGCAGAAAGACATGCGACATGGAAAGAATTATTAGGAATTTATCAACCATGGATGAAATTAGATGGAGATATTCCTTTCTATAGCGAAGGCATGGCTTGGCAAAAACAAAGTCATATTTATGAAGTTCCTTTCTATTATATTGATTATTGTTTGGCACAAACTGTTGCATTACAATTCTGGGCTATGATTCAAGATGATCAAAAAGAAGCTTGGAAGAAATATATGGCATATACCACACAAGGTGGTACACGTGTATTTACAGAATTATTGAAAAATGCCAATATCGATAGTCCTTTTGAAAAGGCAACGCTAGAGAATGTATGTAAAAAAGCTAGCACATACCTAGAAGAATATGATTTAGAAGGTATCCAATAGTATTGTGAAAAGAAAAGAATATATAGCGAATTATCAAAAAGAAGGTGATGAATACGTATATAAAGGAGAACAATACGTATTTGATGAATCACAAATATCTTATAAAAGTGCAAGAAAAACCTTGTATGGTTTTTCTTTTCTTTTATTCTTCTTAGAAATAGGTTTGGGATTAATACCATCTAGTGGCATGCTCAATACATTTTATGTCATTCTTCCATATGCAATTACCGTTGTATTAACAACCGTACTAATTTATCGTATCTGGAATATCGCAAATAAAGATGGAAAGATACCTGATTATTATTATGAGAAATATGCGGATGGCTTAAGAGGCTTTATTAAAATTATTTTAGTATTTGCGACGATGACACTAGTTGGAGAAGTAGTTCATGCTTTTATAGAGAAACCACTGAAAAACCCAATTGCGACAGGTATTGGAATTGGATTTGAGGTATTGATTGTGATAATCACATTTTTCTTTATTAGAAACGTTTTGAAAATAAAATGGAAAAAATTTTCATAGTTCTGAAAATATAATGCAAAAACTCTGTGAAATAGTTGACGATTTTTCCGAATGCTAATAAAATTTTCATATTAAGCAAGGTTTTTTTATGTATTCAGCAAAAAAAACAGACGCTTGAATAAAAATGGAGGGAAAAAATGAAATTAGGAAGTAAAACAATAACAAAGTTCCTAGCTATCGCATTATCAGCTACTATGTTAGTTGGCTGCGCTGGTGGTAGTGAAGGCGGTTCTAGTTCAAGCAATGAGAAACCTCTAGTTGTTGGTTATTCACCATTCAACAGTAAATTCTCACCATTCTTCTCTGAAACTGCATATGACCAAGACGTATATGCAATGACTCAGATTGGATTGCTAACAACTGATCGTCTAGGACAAATAATTTACAACGGTATCGAAGGTGAAACAAATGAGTATAACGGAACAGAATATACTTACTATGGACCTGCTGATATCAAGAGTACAGAAAACGCTGACGGAACTGTAGACGTAAATATTAAATTACGTGAAGACTTAAAGTTCTCTGATGGCGAACCTGTAACAATCGATGACGTAATCTTTACAATGTATGCACTAGCTGACCCAACATATGATGGTAGCTCTACATTCTTCGCATTACCAATTGAAGGTATGGAAGAATACCGTTCTGGTATGAGCACATTATATTCTCTATTAGTTGGAGCTGGTAGAGACAATACAGATTTTACTAACTGGGACGAAGCTACTCAAACTAAGTTCTGGGAAGAATCTGATAAAGCTGCAGTAGCATTAGCACAAGAAATCGTTGATTACTGTGTAGCTAATGGATACAACGAAGAAGGCGACGTTACTGGTGCTGCTGGTAACTGGGGCTTCGAAGTGGCTGATGGCGCAACAGTTGAAGATTTTGCGAAAGTAATTCTAGAAGGTTATGGAAATGATATCGTAGCTGCTATTGGTACAGAAAATGCTGGATCAACAGTTGATGATTTATTCCCAATGTATTCTGCTGATGGTTTACAAACTGGTGTTCAAACAGATGCTTCTGCAGACAACATTAAGGGTATTAAGAAAGTCAACGACTATGAATTAGACATTCATTTAACAAAAGTTGATGCTCCATCTCTATATCAATTAGGTATTTCTATTACACCATTACACTACTATGGTGAAAAAGAAAAATACGATTATGATAACAACAAATTCGGATTTGACAAAGGTGATCTATCTCACATCCGTTCAGTAACAACTAAGCCATTAGGCGCTGGACCATACAAATTCGTTAAATTCGAAAATGGTGTAGTTAACTTTGAAGCAAACGAAAATTATTATCAAGGTGCTCCAAAAACAAAATATGTTAACTTCATCGAAACAACAGACCAAGAAAAACTAAATGGTATCGTAACAGGTACTATCGATATTACAGACCCTTCATTCTCTAAAGACACAGCACAACAAATCACTGATGAGAATGGTGGTACTGATATCACTGGCGATAAGATTACAACATCTCTAGTTGATAACCTAGGTTATGGTTACTTAGGTATCGACGCAGATATCGTAAGAATTAATAACGAAAAAGACAGCGACGCTTCTAAGAACCTACGTAAAGGTTTAGCTACAATCTTCGCATTATATCGTGATGTAGCTGTATCTTCTTACTATGGTGAAGGTGCTGCTGTAATTAACTATCCTATTTCAAATACATCATGGGCTGCTCCACAATCTACAGATGCTGATTATAAAGTTGCATTCTCAACAGACGTAGATGGCAACGAAATCTATACATCAGATATGGATGATGCTGCTAAAGAAGAAGCTGCTCTAAAAGCTGCATTAGGATTCTTCGAAGCTGCTGGCTTCACTGTAGCAGATGGTAAAGTAACAGCTGCTCCAGAAGGATTCGATGGAACAGGTAAGGATTATGCAATTGAATATGAAGCATGGATCCCTGCAGATGGTTCAGGTGACCACCCATCATTCATGTTATTAACAGAAGCTAAGAAAGCATTTGAAAAGATTGGTGTTAACCTAATTATCAAAGACTTATCTAACTCTAGTGAACTATGGACATCTCTAGAAGCTAACCAAGTACCAATTTGGTGTGCAGCTTGGGGTGCAACAATTGATCCAGATCTATACCAAGTTTACTATTCTGACGTAGCAAACGGTGGCAAACAACCTGGTGGATCTAACTATATGTATGGTATCGCTGATGAAGAACTTGACCAATTAATCATGGATGCTCGTGCTTCAACAGACCAAGCATATCGTAAGACTGTATACAAAGCATGCTTAGACAAGATCGTAGACTGGGCTACAGAAGTTCCTGTATACCAAAGACAAAATGCTATTATCTTCAGTACTGAACGTGTAAATACAGATACAATTACACCAGACATCACAACATTCTATGGTTGGATGAATGAAATTCAAAATATTGAATTAAGATAGTAACAAGTCATTCTTGAATTTAAAATGATAAGCAAGAGGGCGTAATTGCCCTCTTGCATTATCTTGTTATGCATTCATGCATAGCTAATAAATGAAAACAGTACAGTAGATTAAAGGAGGGGAAGTGTATGCGCAAATATATTGTCAAACGTTTAATTATTTCGTTAATAATATTATTCTTTGTTGCATTTATTATCTATGTATTAATGCGTTCCTTACCTACTTCATATATAGAAAATGTTGCCAGACAAAAATCAATGCAACCAAACTCTAAGAGTTTTGAGGAGTGGATGGAACAATTGTCCGCAACATATGGTATGAACCAAGGATTATTTTTAGGATTTATTAATTGGCTAGGTAGATTCTTTACAGGTCAATTTGGTGATAGTTGGTACTATACAGTTCCAGTTATTGATAAATTCAATGATACAGTTTGGCTCTCATTCGTTATGGGTCTCATTGCATTCACATTAGAATTGTTAATTGCTATTCCTTTGGGAATTATTGCAGCAACCAAACAGTATTCGAAAACAGACTATACAATTTCTGTATTGGCGCTTGCTGGTATTTCATTACCAACATTCTTTTTTGCGTCATTATTAAAACTTGTATTCTCTGTTCACCTTGGTTGGTTTGACTTATTCGGACTTGTAGGTAGAAGCTATGAGCTATTATCTCCAATGGGTAAATTCTTAGATAAAGCACATCACTTAGTACTACCAATTGTGACACTAGTTGTAATTAGTGTTGGTTCATTGATGCGTTATACAAGAACAAACATGTTGGAAGTATTAAATGCAGATTATATTCGTACAGCTAGAGCAAAAGGTTTAAGCGAAAAGAAGGTCATTTATCACCATGCTTTCCGTAATACTCTAATTCCACTTGTTACTATGATTGGTGGATCTCTACCTGGCTTATTCTCTGGTGCGCTAATTACAGAGACACTATATATGATTCCTGGTATTGGCTATACATCTTATAATGCAATGGTAAATGGAGATATTCCATTCTCTATGTTCTATCTTGTATTTATGGCTATATTAACATTACTTGGAAACTTGATTTCAGATATTTTATATGCCGTGGTTGACCCACGTGTAAGGATTGCATAGGAGGTGTAGGATGAGTGAAGAATTAAAAAATAACACGCCTGATAATCCTGAAGAACCACAGTATTCCTTGAATGATGACAGACGTGTCAAAGTATTATCGCCAGGTGCACTGGTTGCGAAGAGATTCTTTAGAAACCGTATGGCGGTAGTGGGATTAATAACATTAATAGCAATGTTTATATTCTCATTTGTTGGTGGAATGATTTCACCATATACGCAAGATCAATTATTCTATCGAACAGATCTACAGAATAAAGAATTTGCGGCAATCAAAGTGAATGACGAATATCGTTATGCGACTGCGCCAAATCAAGAATTCTCATCTGTTGTACAAGCCCAAGCTTTCTTAGCAATGCAAAAAGGTAATTCAGAATTTGAATACCGTGGCACAAATTATACGCTAAAGAAAGAAGGCGAAAACTTCTATAGCGTTCAACTGGATGGTACAACAATCGGTATTGCATTTATGGATATCGTTAGTGGTGCGGATGGAGAAATCAAAGTTGATTTCGATGAGCACTTTGCGATTTTAAAAGCTTATACAAATCAAGAAAAGAAATTTGAATTCAATGGTTCAAATTATGAAATTGATGCAGAAGGCGCTATCAAAAAAGATGGTAAAGAATATGCACTTGTAGGAAGATATGTAATTAATACAATTCTTTCAGATGTAAAACTAACAAATGCCTTCAGAGAAAAATTAATTGAAGCAATTGATACAAATAAGAGTGAGTTTGATTACTCAGATGAAAATGGCGACTTTACATACACATTAAAGTATGACGCTGCGAATAAGATGTATTCCATCTTACAAAAGAAAGAGACAAAAGTATTCGATACATATGCTGCACCTAGCAAAGAACACTGGTTAGGTACAGATAGAAATGGTATGGATATGTTGACTCGTCTTATGTATGGTGGTCGTGTATCGCTAATGATTGGATTTATCGTTGAAGCGATTGCGACAGTATTAGGTGTCATCTTTGGTGGTTTAGCTGGATACTTTGGAAAATGGGTAGATATGTTAATTATGCGTATTGTCGATGTATTCTATTGTATTCCAAGTATGCCAATTATCATTATCATCGGTGCAGCAATGGATGCGATGAGAGTGAATCCACAAGTACGTATGATTTATTTGATGCTTATCCTAGGTTTCTTAGGATGGCCAGGTGTTGCTCGTATGGTGCGTGGTCAAATATTATCTTTACGTGAACAAGAATATATGACAGCAGCAGAAGCAACAGGTCTAAAAGTATCACGTCGTATTTTCAAACACTTAGTTCCAAATGTTATTCCACAATTAATTGTTAGTGTAACAATGGGTCTAGGTGGAACAATTATCACAGAAGCAACACTATCATTCTTAGGACTTGGTGTTAGATTCCCATTTGCATCTTGGGGTAATATCATCAATGACGTAAATGATACATATGTATTAACGAACTATTGGTTCATTTGGATTCCAGCAGGTATCTGTCTGTTAGTTACAGTATTAGCATTTAACCTTGTTGGTGATGGTCTACGTGACGCATTTGACCCACGTATGAAGAGATAGGAGGGACACGCATTATGGCAAGAAAGAAAAATGATGGTTATCTCTCCGCGCGTGAATCAAGACGCATCTCTAGAGAAAACCGTAAAATCACAAATGAATATGAAAAGAGACATAAACGTAAGAATGTTCCTGAATCTGAATATCTTACAGAAATGAGAGATCCAAACAATGCAGTAGAATTTGATAACTTGCATACATATTTCTTTACGGATGCAGGTACTGTAAAAGCTGTGCATGGTGTATCTTTCGATGTACCAAAAGGTAAAACAGTTGGTGTCGTTGGTGAATCTGGTTGTGGTAAATCAGTAACTAGCTTATCCTTCATGCGTCTATTACAAAGACCACAAGGTCAAACAGTGGATGGACAAATCCGTTTGAACTTAGGGGATAAAGCATATGATGTTACTAAAGCACCAGATGAAGTAATGCAACACTTACGTGGTAACTATGTATCTATGATTTTCCAAGAGCCAATGACAGCATTAAACCCTGTATTTAAAATTGGTGATCAAATCAATGAAGTTATTGAACTTCATGATGGTGAAGGGAAAACAGAAGGAGAAGTAAAAGCACGTACAATTGAGATGCTAGAGTTAGTAGGTATCGCAAATAGTGAAGGTGTATATGAAATGTATCCACATGAACTATCTGGTGGTATGCGTCAACGTGTCATGATTGCGATGGCACTTGCATGTAATCCACAAGTAATTATTGCGGATGAACCTACAACAGCACTTGATGTAACAATCCAAGCTCAGATTCTAGATATCTTACGTAACCTAAAAGATAAAATTAATTCATCTATCATGTTTATTACACATGACTTAGGTGTTATTGCGGAAATGGCAGATTATGTCGTTGTTATGTATTCAGGCCGTGTTGTAGAAAAAGGTACAGCAGATGATATTTTCCATCATCCTGCACACCCATATACAATTGGCCTAATGGAATCAAAACCAGTTGTTGGTAAGAAAGTAGATAAACTATATTCTATCCCTGGTAAAGTTCCAAATCCAATTAACATGCCTAACTATTGTTATTTTAAGGATCGTTGTGAAAAGTGCATTGAAAAATGTAATGGAGAATATCCACACATGGTTAGCTTAAGCGACACCCATAAAGTTGTTTGTTATAGATACTATGATGAAGGTGAAGTAGATTATAACGATAGAAAAGAAAAGGGGGAGGATGAGTAATGTCAGAAAATAATAAAGTTGATTTAACAATCGATGATACTTATACTCCGGTAGAATATGATGACCAATATATCTTGATGGTAAATAATTTGAAAAAATATTTCCCAATCAAAGATGGTATGTTACAACAAACAGTTGGTTATGTAAAAGCAGTAGATGGTGTCACATTTAACATTAAACGTGGTACTACAATGGGTCTTGTTGGTGAATCTGGTTGTGGTAAAACAACAACAGGTAGAACAATTCTAAGACTTGCTGGTGAAAAAACAGGTGGTCAAGTACTCTTCAATGGTCAAGAAGTATATGACTTCAGTAATAAAGAGATGAGAAAAAAAAGAACGGAAATGCAAATCATTTTCCAAGATCCATTCTCTTCTTTACAACCAAGAATGCCAATTGGTGAAATCATTGGTGAAGCAGTACGTGAACACAACATTGTCCCAAAAGAAGAATATGATGATTATATTGATAAAATCATGGATGAATGTGGTTTACAACCATTCCAAAAGGATCGTTACCCACATGAATTCTCTGGTGGACAAAGACAACGTATCTGTATTGCGCGTGCATTAGCACTAAATCCAGAATTTGTTGTATGTGATGAACCAGTATCTGCACTAGACGTTTCCATTCAAGCGCAGATTATTAACTTGTTAAATGACTTACAAGAAAAACACAACTTAACATATTTGTTCATTTCACATGACTTATCAGTTGTAGAACATATATCAGATACAGTAGGTGTAATGTATTTAGGTAATCTTGTAGAATATGGGCCAACAGATAGAATCTTCAACAACCCATTACATCCTTACACAAAAGCATTATTATCTGCAGTACCTGTACCAGATCCTGATGCTAAGATGAATCGTATCGTTTTAGAAGGTACAATTCCATCTCCAGCTAATCCACCTAGTGGATGTAAATTCCATACACGTTGTTCAGAATGCATGGAATGCTGTAAGAATAAAGCACCAGTGATGAAAGAAGTTGAAAAAGATCACTTCGTTGTATGTCATTTATATGATGAACAATAAAGAAGATATTGTACAAGAAGAAGATGAAGTTGTTGTGGCGGATATGAGTGGCATTACAAAAAAGAATCTCTTTTCTGTAAAAAGTCCAACCTATACTCCACAAGAAAATTCACAACCAAATACAGTCCAAGAAGACCTTCTTACAAGCGAAGAAAGAAAATGGTATATCTTGGGAGCACTAAAAGCATCATTCTTAATCGGTTTAGCTTATGCTGTAGGATTTGGTTTGTTTATCTTCTTGATACT
>CACXEN010000124.1 GCA_902766675.1 uncultured Erysipelotrichaceae bacterium | reverse complement strand
TATTGTGTTAGTATCCGCACATGCCAGTATGAATAATATTCCTTCATCATTACGCTATAATGCAGGCAACTCAGGATCATTTATGGGAACTAATACTGCAAATGACGAAGGCAGAAATTATTATATTGCAGCGATGGAATTCTTAGCTCAAAGATATTCACAAAGGAAAGAACAAGGACTTATTCAGACTTATGTTATTGGCAATGAAGTGGATTTTACGCCTTATTTCTTTAATTGTGGTAATTTGAATAAATTTATGGAAGAATATTCACGTGCTTTACGATTATCTAATCTTGCTGTCAAGAAATATTCATCACAGATTCAGGTGGTTGCCCCATTCACCCATTACTGGAAAGGTGATGTGAAAAAGCTTGGTAAAGAAAATAAAGGCGGTGCTTTAAAACCTTATGATATGATCAACTGGTTAGCAAAATACACAAATGCACGTGGTGCCTATGACTGGGGGTTAGCACCTCATATTTATGGTGTATGGAATACGTCTAGTCAGATGGCTAAAAAGGATGTTATGTCTAAAGGCATTAATGGTAATTATAAGACATCTAAGTACATTACTTTCAGCAATGTGGAAATCTTACAGGCCTATCTTTCTCAGTCTAAATTAAAATATAAAGGTAAATTACGTTCTGTGTATTTAACAGAAGCAGGTATGTCTTCATCTACCGATACTAAGAAGTCACGACAGCACCAGGCAATGTCTTTAGCACAGGGATATTATAAAGTAGCTCATTTGTCTTTTATAAAAGCTTTTAACTATTATCGTCTTAAAGATGAACCATCAGAAGCAAAGCACAATTTACGTTTAGGTCTTATTGATTTAAAAGGAAAGAAGAAACTTTCATATAACGTTTATAAGTATATAGATACCTATAAAGGTTCTATTTATGCGGATCAATATTTAAAATATTTATCTTTTAAGAAAAATGGGAAAACGTCTCTTAAGAACTTTACATCATGGAAAAAAGCAATGACTGTTTATACTTCATCATTTAACTGGAATAAAGCTTGGAACATGAATAAGGTCATTCGTTCAAATTTGAAAAGTAAAAAAGCAGGTAATGTAAAGAGTCTAAGAGCTACTCGCATTAAAAGAAATTCAATTAGAATTGCCTGGGGTAAATCATCTAAAACATCAGGTTATGAAGTCTATGTGAATGGGAAGAAACGTAAGACAACATCTTCAAGAAGTTATACAATTACCGGACTGAAACGAAAGACGAAATATATGATTCATGTTATTTCCTACCATAAAGTCAATGGTAAGAAATATTATGGGACAAGTAAACGGATAAGCGTCACAACAAGAAAATACTAGTAATTGGCAAATCAGCCCAATTTAGAGGTATCTGGTCAGCCAGATACCTCATTTTTATTTATCACATTAACTTGACAATTTTTTTATGTTTTATAAAATAGACTCGTTTAAAGAGGAGAGAAATTATGGATATTATCATATTAGGTGCCGCAGGTTTTATAGGCACAAATCTTGCCCTAACACTCGCAAAGAAAAAACATAATGCAATAACATTGGTTGATCAGAAACTAGAATATTTTCATGATGATTTAAAGCAGTTTGACAATATTACATTGAAACAAAGCGATTTTTCAATGACAACAGATTTTAAAGCACTCGTGAAAAATCATGACATTGTATATCATTTAGTCAGTACAAATATTCCTTCGACATCAGGATTCAATATTCCTAAAGAATTAGAGGCTAATATTACTGTCACAGCAAAATTATTGGATGCCTGTGTGGCGGAAGGCGTAAGGAAAGTTGTTTTTATGTCTTCGGGTGGAACAGTGTATGGTAAACAATTAGAATGCCCTTTACAGGAACATGTTCCTGCTTTACCAATCAGCTCATACGGCTTACAAAAACTGACAATTGAGAACCTGTTGTATATGTATAACTATATGTATAATATAGATTATCGTGTGATCAGATTGGCCAATCCTTATGGCCCCTATCAGCGACCTAATGGAAAATTAGGTGCAGTTACTACATTTACCTATAAGGCTATTAAAAATGAACCTATAGAGCTTTATGGTGATGGGTCGGTCGTACGTGATTTTATTTACATTCAGGATGCTATTGATGCCATTATAACTGTAGCTGAAGGAGAAGATTATCATAAAATATTTAATATTGGTAGTGGAAAAGGGACAAGTATAAAGGAATTGCTTGCTTTAATTGAAGAAACTTTAGAGATTGAACTCACTATTCATCACCATGAAGGACGTAAAGCAGATGTTCCTGTTAATTATCTTGATATTAAGAGATATGAAAGTCGCTACGGTCAGTTAAACCATCATAGTTTAAAAGAGGGTATCCTTCTTACAAAAAAATATCTCGAAGAAAACTATTAGAAAGGAAGAAAAATGGAAGATTTAAAATTATCATTATGCATTCCAACAAATGGCGTAACAGAATGGGTTATTCCTGTCCTAGATAGTATTTATCAGCAAGATGTTGATCAGTCACTCTTTGAAGTGATTGTAACAGACAATGGGAACAATCAGAAATTTAAAAAGAGAATGCACGAATATGAAAAGAAGGTTACAAATCTTGTTTACAAAGAAACAACGGCCAAAGGTTTTACAAATCAGATTAGTGCTTTTGAACTCGCTAGAGGGGCTTTGATCAAATTTGTCAATCATAGATATCTCTTATTACCAGGATCTCTACAATACTTTATTGATTTCATTGATGCCCATCAGGATACGAAACCTTATGTGTATTTCTCAAATGGTGTATTAGCAATTGATCATCAGAATGTAACTTATAATTTTAATGACTTCGCTTATCACTTATCTTTACATTTATCATGGTCAGCGGGCATTGCTTTATGGAATGATGATTTTAAAGCTGTTTCTTTAGAAAAGAACTATAGTGATTTATTTCCTCATCTGAATTTCATTCTCCCTTACACGAACAAAGGTCAATATATTATTGATAATAAAAGCTTAATGAAGGAATTGAAAACAGATGATCGTAAAAAAGGAAAATATAAACTTTTTGATACGTTTGCAGTGGAATTTATGAACTGTATGAAACAAATTTCAGAGCAAGGTATTATTGATCAAAAGACTTATCAGAAAATTTGGCAAGATAATCAAAAATCACTGACTGAACTTTATTTATCATACTGTATTTTAAAAAAGCCATGCTCATATGACTTGAATGGAAAAGAAGAGGCACTGAATGTTTACTATAATGCAAAAAGCATAAAAAAGGATGCCTATAAACTTTTTTTTGTGAAAATATTTAGAAAAATTTTTCATAGAAATCACTAACAGGAGGGAAAAATGGATAATCAATTAACCATGTATTGTGTCACACATAAACCGTTAACACATTTTGCAAAAGGGCGGACACCTATATTTGTTGGAAATGGTAAAAATGAACAAAATTATTTAACCGATAATACGGGCGATAATA
>CACXEN010000123.1 GCA_902766675.1 uncultured Erysipelotrichaceae bacterium | reverse complement strand
GCACTTGTATTATTCTTAATCTTCAGTCTATTATCACGTGGTTGTGCAACGGAAGACCAACAAACAGTTGCGACTCCTACACCTACTGCTAATACAAATACTAATACAGCAAATGTTTATAACTTTGGTACTGAAACAACAAATAATGTGACTTACACAAATGCTTCTAGTAACCAAGTAAACACAAATGTTGTTAGTGGAGCCCGTGATAAATTCACAAAACTTGTAGGTAATGGAAATGACCAAATCACACTTCTTCTATATTTATGTGGAACAGATTTGGAATCTAAATATGGAATGGCAACCACTGACTTACAAGAAATGCTAAATGCAAAGCTTTCTGACAAAATCACAATTGTTATTCAAACTGGTGGTACAAAACAATGGCGCAACAATGTTATGACAAATAGCGCAATTGAACGTTATGTCATTACCGCAAATGAAGGTTTACAAAAAGTAAATTATTCTAGCCGTGGGGCAATGACAGATGCTGCAGTATTATCTGACTTCATCAAATGGGGATCAGAAAACTTCCCAGCAAATCGTTATATCTTAGATTTATGGGATCATGGTGGAGGTTCTTTATCTGGTTATGGATATGATGAACTTTATCCAAATGGTTCTATGACAGTTGATAAACTAGCTTCTGCATTAAATGCAGGTGGAATCAAATTTGATATTATTGGCTTTGACGCTTGCTTGATGGCGAATATGGAAACTGCAATTGCGGTAGAACCATATGCCGATTATTTATTAGCTTCAGAAGAAACAGAACCTGGTACTGGATGGTACTATACAGATTGGCTAACAAAGCTATCTCAAAATACATCCATGTCTTCTGTAGAAATTGGTAAAAATGTCATTGATGATTTCTGTACAGTTACACAAAGTGGTTCAACTGCACGCGATGAAAATACATTATCAATTATCGACTTAGCTGAATTCAAAGCAACTGTACCTGCTGCATTAAGCGCAATGTCTTCTAAGATGACAAATGATATTGCTAGCAGTAACTATCAAAATTATGCTGATGCTAGAAGTGTCACAAAAGAATTCGCTAAATCACAAACATTAGACCAAATTGACTTAGTTCACTTCTGTGAAACATTAAATACAGAAGAATCCAAAAAGCTATCTGCAGCGATTAAATCTTCTGTGAAATACAATCGTTGTAGAAATGTTAAAAACGCATATGGATTGAGTATCTTCTTCCCATATCGCAATACACGTTATGTAAGTTCTATCATTCAGCTATACAAAAACATTTCATTCAATGATGAATATGCGACAGCAATCAGAAACTTCGCTTCACTACAAGCTTCTGGACAACTTGTATCAAATTCCACAAGTAATCCCCTATTCGATTTACTTACAGGTGGTCAAACATATAACGACTCTAGCTACAACACAATCGATTTAACTGATTTATTTACCAATGGATATGGTGGATATGGCAGTTTATTAGATTTACTAGGTGGTGGAAGCCAAGTAATACCTGACAATTACGCTAATAATTCTTATGAATTATTCAATGCTATATTTGGAAGAAGTCATATTGATACATCTGACTTAGTTCTATCTGATAAAAATGGTCAAAAAGTATTATCTCTAAGTGATGAAGATTGGGCATTAGTACAAGATGTTAAACTCAATGTTTGGGTAGATGATGGTTCTGGATATATCGATTTAGGTAACGACAATATCTTCGAATTCAATGAAGATGGAGACTTAGTCATAGACTATGATGGTTATTGGGTAGCTATCAATGGTCAAGTTATTGCATATCATGTAGTTTCTAGTGAACCAGCTGAAGATGGTACTTGGGTAACACGTGGATATGTACCAGCAATGTTAAATGATGAAGAAGTTAAGCTCATCATCGAATTTGCAGGAGAAGATGAAGCTGGAACGGTTGTAGGTGCTGAGAAAGTATATGATGATGAAGTAATTACAACTGGTAAAATCCTTCCAATTAATGAAGGAGACACAATCGACTTTATCTGTGACTATTATGACTATGAAGGCAACTTCGATGATCGTTACTTCATCAGCGATCAAATAACAGTTGATGAAAATGGATTGTCAGTATCCGATGTCAATATTTCAAATGAAAAAGTAAAATTCGGTTATATCTTACAGGATATCTACGGTACAGAAAGACGTACTGAATTCCTAGATAATTAATCAATGAAGCCTTGGATTCCAAGGCTTTTCTTTTATTGTCAACAAATCCAGTGAATGATAATATTTATTTAGAAATGAATATATTATTCAAAAAGGAGAAACATAATTATGGGACTAATTTTATCCGCAATGAATGCAGTTGGTTCTACACTTGCTGACCAATGGAAAGAGTATATCTATTGCGATGCAATTCCAGCTGATAAAATCTGTGTTCGTGGCCACAAACACACAAGTGGTTTTGGTGGTAATTTAGGTAGTGACAATGTAATTACTGATGGCTCTGCTATCGTAGTTGCTGATGGTCAATGCATGCTTATTGTTGAGCAAGGCCAAGTAGTTGATATCTGTGCAGAACCAGGTGTTTATACATATGATTCAAAAACAGAACCATCTGTATTTACAGGCAGTCTTTCCGAAAGTGTAAAAAATGTATTTGCAACAATCGGAAGAAGATTTGAATTCGGTGGTGAAGTTGGCCAAGATCAACGCGTTTATTACTTCAACACAAAAGAATTGACTGGTCAAAAATATGGTACAGCCAATCCTATTCCATTTAGAGTTGTTGATAAAAACGCAAATATTGATTTAGATATTTCGCTAAAGTGCTTTGGTGAATATAGCCTTAAAGTAGTTGACCCTGTTCTTTTCTATACAAATGTTTCTGCAAATCATGCCGATGATTATTCTGTAGAAGAATTGGATAGTCAATTACGTTCTGAATTATTAACAGCATTACAGCCAGCTTTCGCAAAGATTAGTGAAAAAGGTGTTCGTTATTCTGAAATACCTGCACACACAACTGAATTAGCTGATCTATTAAATGAAGAACTCTCTGCAAAATGGAGAACCTTACGTGGTATAGAAATCGTTTCTTTGGGTGTATCTTCTATCAAAGCAAGCGAAGAAGATGAAAAAATATTACAGAACATGCAAGTAGCAGCATCTTATAAAGATCCAAGTGTTGCGGCTGCCAATCTCGCTGCGGCACAAGCTGATTCCATGCGCGAAGCTGCTAAAAATGATGCTGGCGCTGCAGTTGGTTTCATGGGTATGAATGCTGCACAAGCTGCTGGTGGTATTGATGCAAATCAGTTATATGCACAAGCTACAGCACAGCCACAAGAAGATAGTTGGACATGTGAAAAATGTGGTGCAACAAGCACTGGAAACTTCTGTGCTACATGTGGAGCTCCAAAACCTACTAGTGGAAAATGGATTTGCCCAAAATGCGGTAAAGAAAACGATAATAATTTCTGCACACAATGTGGGGAAGCAAAACCACAATAATTCATATAAGTATATATACAGTAAAGGACTCATCTTTTTGAGTCCTTTCAATACAATTAAAGGTTGGTGATACTATGCCTGATCAAGTAACAAATTATAAGTGTCCTTCTTGTGGAGGCCCACTACATTTTGATCCTGATACACAAAAAGTTAAATGCGATAATTGTGGATCTACTTTTAGTGTTGCACAAATTGAAGAAGAATACGCTGATGAAAATGCACAAGCAATCGCTGCATCAGAAAACTACGAACCAGATGAAACACTTCAATGGAGCGAAGATGAAGCAAAACAACTCCGTGCCTATAGTTGCCCTTCTTGTGGCGCACAATTAATCATGGATTTGAATACTGCCGCAACTAGTTGCCCATATTGTGCAAATCCTACAATTGTGCCTTCTCAATTAGAAGGTGCACTAAGGCCAGATTACATCATTCCTTTTAAATTAAAGAAAGATGAAGCTATCAAAAAACTGCAAAGTTATTATGGTGGAAAACCATTTTTACCTTCTGCTTTTACAAGAGGCAATCACATTGAAGAAATCAAAGGGATCTATGTTCCATTTTGGTTATATGATGGTGAAGCAGATATAGATGTTACATATGATGCTACACAATCACACATACGCCATGAAGGAAAAACAACTGTCACTAAGACAGATCACTATTTAATTCAAAGATCTGGTTCTGTGACATTCGAAATGGTTCCTGCTGATGCATCTAGTAAGATGGATGATCCACTTATGGATAGTTTAGAGCCATTTGATTATAAAGAACTCGTTCCGTTTGAGCTAAGTTATTTACCTGGTTATCTAGCAGATAAATATGATATTAGCGTAGAAGATAATACTGCACGTGCTGAAACAAGAATGAAAAGAAGTGCACTAGATGCAGTAAGACGAACAGTTATTGGGTATGATTCTGTTGTAGAACAACGTACAAAGTTAAATATTATTCCTGATCGTGTGCATTATGCATTTTTACCAATTTGGTATTTAACAACGAAATGGAATAATGAAACATATGTTTTTGCGATGAATGGACAAACTGGAAAATTCATTGGTGATTTACCAGTAGATATGAAAAAGTTCTGGATTACATTAATCCTAATTAGTGTAATTGGAATTGCGCTTCTTTGGTTTTTATTATTGAGATAAGGAGGAAGGTAGATGAAGAGATTATTAGAATTATTTGCTGTAACATTTATATTCCTATTTACACTTCTTCCAATATTGGCAAGCAATGATGAATATGTCCGTGATGACTATGGCGTTATCTCGCAAGAAGAAGTGCAAACATTAAATGCTTTAGCTAAAGAATATTCTGAGGTAAATGATGTTGGCATTTACATTCG
>CACXEN010000122.1 GCA_902766675.1 uncultured Erysipelotrichaceae bacterium | reverse complement strand
GATGTATGGAAGGGAAATGCCCAAGACTTAGTTCGTGCTGGTCATCCATTAAGAGAAGTTATTGGATGTCGTGATGATATCATGACATATCTATTGGATAAGAATTTAGAACCACTGGATGCATTTAACATCATGGAAGATGTACGTAAAGGTCGTGGTTTAAATGGTTCACAAATGCAATTAATGAAAGATCATAATGTGCCTGAATGGTATATTGAATCATGCAATAAGATTAAATATATGTTCCCGAAAGCTCACGCTGTTGCCTATGTAATGATGGCAATGCGTATTGCTTGGTATAAAGTTCATGAACCAATTAACTTTTATATTCAATATTTATCATTGCGATGTGATGCATTCGAAATTGAAACAATGGTTAAGGGAATTGAAGCTGTTAGAGAGCGTATGCATAATATTATGACGCGTATGAATGACAAGAATTCTTTAGAGCCAGTTTCAAATAAAGAAAGAGCTTTATACGATACATTGGAAGTATGCGAAGAATTATATGCAAGAGGATTTAAATTAGCACCTGTAGATTTATATCGCTCAAAAGCAATTGAATTTGTGAAGGATGAAAATGATGATAAAGTCATTATCCCGCCATTTGTGGTTATTGATGGTCTAGGTGAAAACGTTGCGCATTCAATCGAAGATGCTCGTAATGAAGGGGAATTCCTTTCAAAAGAAGACATCATGAAGCGAACACAATTATCTTCGACACTGATTAAAAAACTAGATCAAATGGGATGCTTAAGTGATCTACAAGAAAGCAATCAAATGTCGTTATTCTGATTGACTTTAATAGCATAAAAATGTATAACAATTATGAAATGTTTTGATAAGGACACGATATGTATGCCTTAGATATAGAGAGTTCTCTGGTTGGTGAAAAGAGAATGATAAGAATACATATTACTACCTTTGAACAGTACTCGAAAGAGATTACCGGTGACACACCGTTATCAGTGAATTGAGAGCCCTTGATAGGGAAATAAGGTGGTACCGCGCAAATAAGCGTCCTTGTAGTAGGACGCTTTTATATTTTGGAGGAAATTATGATTAATTTTAAAGAGAATGAAGAGTTGAATGTATTAAATCATAGCTGTGCACATTTAATGGCACAAGCAATCAAGCATTTATATCCAAATGCGAAATTTTGGGTTGGTCCAGTTGTTGAAGAAGGTTTCTATTATGATATCGATTTAGGTGATGAAGTTATTCGTGATGAAGATTTACCTAAAATTGAAAAAGAAATGAAGAAATGCGCAAAAGATAATAAGCGTATTGTTCGTCAAGAATTAACCAAGCAAGAAGCTTTAGATATGTTCAAAGATGATGAATATAAAGTTGATTTAATTAGCAGAATGAATGAAGACGAACAAATTATCACTTGTTATTCACAAGGTGATTTTACAGATCTTTGTAGAGGACCACACGTTGATAATACAAAACTATTAAAGAATTTTAAATTGTTAAAACATAGTGGTGCTTACTGGAAAGGTGATAAAAACAATAAAGTACTCCAACGTATTTATGGTGTATGTTTACCAACACCTGAAGAATTACAACAGCATTTAGATGATTTAGAAGATGCGAAATTAAGAGATCATAGAAAACTTGGAAAAGATTTAAAAATGTTTATGTTCTCTGATGTTGTTGGTGCTGGATTACCAATGTGGTTACCTAATGGTTTTACTGTAAGAAGATTATTAAGTGATTACATTATGGATAAGGAATTAGCACAAGGTTATGACCATGTTATGACTCCTGCATTAGCATCTACAAAGTTATATAAAATTTCTGGACATTTAGAACATTATCAAGATGATATGTTCCCAATTATGAATCGTGAAGAAGATCCTGATGAATATGTACTTCGTCCAATGAATTGTCCAGAACATATGATTATGTATAAGTCTACATTGCATTCTTATCGTGATTTACCTGTAAGAATTGCAGAAGTTGCGAATGATTATCGTTATGAATCAGCTGGGGCTTTAACTGGAATCGAAAGATCTCGTTCATTTACACAAAATGATTCTCATATCTTTGCACGTCCTGACCAAATAGCTCAAGAAATTAAAAATGTCACAAAATTAATTTTGGATGTTTATAAAGACTTTGGCTTAAATAATTATGAATTTAGATTGTCATTAAGAGATAAAGAAAATACAGAAAAGTATTTCGGTAATGATGAGCTATGGGATAGAAGTGAAGCTGAATTAAGAGAAGTATTAAAAGAAATGGATGTACCATTCTATGAAGCAGAAGGTGAAGCTGCTTTCTATGGACCAAAAATTGATGTACAAGTAAAAAGTGCATTAGGTCATGATGTTACACTTTCTACAATTCAATTGGATTATCAATTACCAGAAAGATTTGAATTGGAATATGTAGACAATGAAGGTAATAAAGTAAGACCTGTTGTTATTCATAGAGCAATTCTAGGATCTTTAGATAGATTTGTGGCTTTCTTACTTGAAGAAACAAAAGGTAATTTACCACTATGGCTTGCGCCACATCAAATCGTTGTAATACCTGTATCTCCAGAAGCACATTCTGAATATGCATACCAAGTATTAGATGTTTTAAAGAGCAACCATATTCGTTGTTCAGTGGATGATAGAAATGAGAAACTAGGCTATCGTATTCGTGAAGCACAAACAAGTAAAATACCAGTTGAAGTTGTAGTAGGTGATGGTGAAATTGAAGAGCGTGCTGTAACCGTTCGTAGATATGGATCAAAAGAAGCTATCAAAATGAGCTTAGAAGATTTCATTACTAGTATGAAAAATGAAATTGATTCAAAAGCATTATCATTGAATAAATAATTAAAAGTGATATATTAGTTATTGTTTCTGAAAGCAAAGAGAAATCTAAGCTCAAAGAGATAAGTGATGTAATGAAATTCCTTGTCTTTTTGATGAGGAATTTTTTTGGAGGGAATTATGGACACAAAAATTGCTGTAATCGCTATTATTGTTGAAGATGTATCTGCAGTAGAAAAAATGAATGACGTATTGCATACATATAGCCAATACATCATTGGAAGATTTGGTTTGCCATATCGTCAACGTAATATATCACTTGTTTCCATCGCAATAGATGCTTCTGTAGAAACAATCAATGCTTTATGTGGAAATCTAGGAAATATTGAAGGAATTACTGCTAAAGCTGTATTTTCAAAAGTCTAAAGAGAGGGAATTGTATGAAAAAGTTATTTATGATGCTTGCTGTTCTTACATTGTTTATTGGTTGTGCTCCAGCCAATCAAGCTAGTGAGAATGAAGCTGAGCAATTAGTAGAAGAGGAAATAAACGGACAAGAAGCTGTTGAAGCAGAAGGATTAAAGATTATATCTCCTCAAGGTGCTCCAGCACTAACATTAATACCAATTGTGAATGATGGTAAAAATGAAGTTGTAACTGTAGAAGGTGCTGATGCTATTACTGCTGAATTATCAAAACCTACACCAGAATATGATGTAATCATTGCACCAACAAATTTAGGTGTTAAATTAGCATCTACTGGTAATTCAAGTTATAAACTATTAGCAGTTGTAGACTGGGGAAATTTATATATCGTAGGTAGTGATGAAACTGCATTAGATGAAGGTCATGAATTAGCTGCATTTGGTGAAAATGCTGTTCCAGGACTTGTATTCAATAAAGCATATAGTGATGTCAAAGCAAATGTAACTTTCTATAATGATGTAAGTGATGCAAGAGAAATGTTATTATCACAAAATGCTGATGCTGCATTATTAGCTGAACCAGCTGCTACTGCAACAATTGCTGCAGCAAAAAAGAATGGCATGGAATTGAAAGTAATTTCTAATGTACAAGAAAAATGGGGAGATGAAGGATTCCCTATGGCAGCATTATTTGTAAATAGTAAAACATATGAAGCAAACAAGAGCATGTATGAAGATCTATTAACAAAAATGGATGAATATGCTGATGCTGTAAGTGAAGATACAGCAGCACAAGTAGTTAGTGATATTGAAAGCAAAGGGGCAGAATTCTATGGTGTTCCTAATGCTGAAATCATTGGCAAATCCTACCAACGCATCAATATTGATATTACAAAAGCATCTGAATGCAAAGATCAAATTGCACAATTCTTAGAGATATTTAATGTCACAGATATTGATGATGCATTAATTACAGAATAAAGAGTATTAAATACTCTTTTTTTTCGCTCTTTTTATTGCAAAAAGTGCTTAAAAATAGAGTGATTATATACCCATATTTTGTTATAATTTACACAGAGAGGGAGTTTTTGTATGAAAAAAGAGCAATCCATCACAATACTTGCAATTATTGTGATTTGGTGGATAACTTCTTATCTAATAAATCGCTCATTTTTATTACCTACGCCTCTCGAAACGTTGAAATATTTTGGTGAATTATTCTTATCAAGAAGTTTCTATGAAGCAATTCTTTCGACAATTGCTCGTGTGACGATTGGATTTATAACTTCCTTGTCGGTTGCACTTCTTGTGAGCATATTAGCAAATGAATTTCCAACGTTTAAAAGGTTCTTTGAACCAATTCATGTATTAACGAAAACTATCCCAAATATAAGCTATATGATTATCGCTTTGATTTGGTTTGGATCAGAAGGATCTGTTGCGTTAATAAGCTTTATGATTCTATTTCCAGTATTCTTCAATGGATTTATGAATGCATTGAATGAAGAGGATGAAGTGTTAAAGAAAGTTCAACTGATTTATCCGGAATCATTTCTTGAAAAGGCAAGGCGTAAGCTATTGCCTCAATTATTGAATGAAGTATTGAACACTGGTAAAACAGCAGCTTCACTTGGATTTAAAGTAGGAGTGATGGCTGAGATTCTAGGATCAGTAAATGTAGGTATTGGAAGACAAATTAGTTATTGCAAAACACAGTTAAATATGGCTGGTATCTTTGCATGGACAATTATCATTATTTTAATTTGCTTGTTATTTGATTATATCTTTAATCAAATATATCAATATCGTTTGAAGGAGGAAAACGGATGGAAAAATTAAATGGAACTGCTTTAAAAACAATTGATGAGATTGTTGAAAAGCACAAAAATGAACCTGGACCAACGATTGTTATGCTACATGATGTCCAAAGGGAATTAGGTTATATTCCTTTTGAAGCAATGGAAAAAATTGCTGATGCATGTAACACAAGCGTTGCAGAGGTGTATGGTGTTGTAATGTTTTACGCCCAATTTACAACTGAACCAAAAGGAAAACACGTTATTAATGTTTGCTTAGGAACAGCTTGTTATGTAAAAGGTGGTCAAAAGTTAATTGACCAAGCAGTTGAATTAACTGGAGCACCAATCAATGGCACAAGTGAAGATGGTTTATTTTCTCTTGATGCTACACGTTGTTTAGGTGCTTGTGGTTTAGCTCCTGTTGCTGTCATTGATGAAAGAGTTATTGGTGATGCAACAAGTGGCAATAAGATGCTTAATGAATTAAAGAAGATTATTGAAGAAGAAAATAGTGCCATGAGGTCTTAATATGACTGGTGCTGAAATATTGGAAGCGCTAGGTGCTACTGCTCTTGTAATCGCAAATGATGAGCCTTTAGAAGAACATTATTCGGCTGCTTTTGCAGGTGATTTGATGAGTGATGCATTAATGATGATCCAACAATCACCAGAAAAGACAGTCTTGATTACTGGCTTAGCAAATCCACAATCTTTAAATACCGCAGAGATGTTAGATATGAATTTAATTATTCTTGTTCGTGGTAAATGGATTGATGAAGATATATTAAAACTAGCTGTTTCCAAGCGTTTGAATATTTTTAAAACAAAATACACAATGTTTGAAACATGTGGAATTCTGTATTCGAAAGGACTAGGTGCAATTCATGTCAGTGATCCTGCATAAAGAATTCGAAGTTATTAAAGATGATTATATTGGAGCCGGTAGGGCTAGTAGTGAAATAAAATCCATCTTAGGATCCGTTGGTATTCCACCAAAAATTATGCGTAATGTTGCTGTAGCTTCATATGAAGCTGAAATAAATATGGTCATACATGCGACTGGTGGAATTATCACATTGGATGTTACGGATGATGGAGTGATAAAACTTGTATTTCATGATAATGGTCCTGGTATTCCAGATATTAAAAAAGCTTTAACTCCTGGATTTTCTACAGCGAATGAAAAAGCTAGGTCCTTAGGATTTGGAGCAGGTATGGGTTTACCTAATATAAGAAGAGTAACAGATGAATTTGATATTCAAAGCAGTGAGGACGGAACGATTATTAATTTAACGTTCTATGTAAATGAATGAATACAAAAAGCGTAATTAATTACACATTAGAATCATGCGTTAGATGTATGAAATGCATTAAAGCATGTCCAACAAGTGCTTTATCCATGAAAGACAATCGCATTATCGTAAATACGAAGGAATGCGTGAATTGTGGTAGATGTGTTAGAGAATGCCACAATAAAGGACTATTAGCACATGGTAGTACATTAGCTGATCTAGATAATTACGAATATACTGTTTGTCTTGTTCCAAGTGCACTAATTTCACATTGTAAAAACTTAGATGAAGCAGGCGATTTATTTCATGCAATTAAATTATTAGGATTTGATGAAGTAATAGATGTTACAGATATTGATGCGCAATTATTAGAAGAGGCAAATATACTAGCTTCAGAAAGTAATACAACGCTGATTGCATCATTTTGTCCAGTTGTAAATCATATTATTTCTAAGAAGCATGAAATGCTAATGGATTCTATTATTCAACTTGATTATAGTAGTGAAATCGCTGCTCGTATGATTAAACGCAAATATGCGGATAAGAATGTTGGTGTATTTAATTTATGTGAATGTGAAGCAAAAATTGAATTAGCGAAATATCCATCAGGAAATGATAACTATGATTGTGATCATGCATTAGCATTAGCTGATATATTTCCATTGATTCGAAAAAACATGCATTTAGGAAAAGAGAAAGTATCTTTTTCAAAAAGAGGATTACAATCTTGTAATCCGATGCGAATTGTACACAAAGATAACACATTAATCGCAGATGGCTTTGATAAAGTATCTTCGGTTATTGATATGAGTGAATATGGATTATTGAATGAATTCAAATTGATGTATTTATATCCATGTTTCAATGGTTGTATTGGTGGACATATGTTGTGGGGTAATAGTTTCTCAATTCAAAATAACATTGATGAATTAGGAAAAGAATATAAAGCTCCTTCAAACTATGAATTTGAGGACCTATTCAGCAATAAATATGATGAAAGTACTACTGATACACGCTCATTTAAAGAAAGAATCAATGAATTCAATGAAATCAATGCAATATTAGACAAGCTTCCTGGCTATGATTGTAGTGCTTGTGGTATGCAAACATGTCGATTAATGGCTGAAGCAATTGTGAATAAAGAAAAAGACTTAAAAGATTGTCAAATTCTTAGCGTTTTGGAAGGAGGTAAGTCGTGACCTTAAAAGAATTACTCGATCAAACGGGATGGAAATTAGCAACTCCTAATCTTGATACATCAAAAGAGATTAGTGGTGCCTATTGTGGTGATTTACTCAGTTGGGTAATGGGGAATGGTGATAGTAATCAAGTATGGATTACTGTACAAGGCCATTTAAATGTCATTGCAGTTGCTTTATTAAGAGAATTTTCTGCTGTTATTATTGCGGATAATGCAGCTATACCTGAGGAAATGATTGAAAAAGCAAATGAAGAGAATCTCGTTCTTATCGAAAGTGGACTACCTTCATATGAAACAGCTAAAAAGTTGGTAGAGTTAGGAGTCTAATGTTTTACGATCTACATATGCATTCTTGTCTATCACCATGTGCAGATGATGATATGACACCAAACAATATTTGTAATATGGCCGTTTTAAAAGGACTAGAAATGATTGCGGTAACGGATCACAATTCATGTAAACAATTACCTGCAATTGATAAAGTAGCTAAAAATTTGCCATTGCGTCTATTGTATGGTTGTGAAATACAAACGCAAGAAGAAGTGCATGTGTTAGGTATATTTAATGAATTAGGTAAAAGTCAAACAATCCAAAAATGGTTGGATGAAAGAATGCCTAATATCAAAAATGATGAAGATTACTTTGGCCATCAATATGTGATGAATGAAAATGATGAGTTAATTGAAAAAGAAGATAGATTACTTCTTGTATCAATTGATGCTTCTATAGAAGAAACGATTCAAGCCATTCATGACTTTGGTGGGAAAGTGATTATAGCGCATGTGTTGGATCGACAAAATTCGATCACAACACAATTGGGATTTATCCCCGATGGATTAGCGTATGATGGCTTAGAAGTGAAAACAAATGAACAAAAGCTACGTGTATTAGAGAGCCATCCTTGGATTACAGAAGATAGTACCTATTGGCTTGTGGATTCAGATGCACATCGATTAATCGATATATCTGAACCAGACTACTTCTTACAAAAACACGTAGTACGAGAATTGTGGGGTGATGGTAAATGATGGAAGATCTAGCAATGCACCTCATAGAAATTCTTATGAATAGCGTGCATGCTGCCGCAACAAAAATCTATGTTACCTTCTTCAATAGTGAAAAAAATGATAAAATTGAAATTATTGTGGAGGATAACGGAAAGGGAATGGATGAAGAAAAAGCGAAAAGCGTTTCTGATCCATTTGTAACTTCTCGTAAAACGAGAAAAATTGGAATGGGATTAGCATTTCTAAAAGGCTTATGTGAAATGTGTAATGGTTCATATACATTAGAAAGTGGTGTAGGCATAGGCACTATGGTTACTGCTAATATCCAAAAAAGTCATATCGATGTTCCACCATTAGGTGATATTGGTGAAATGTCTATGGCAGTTATTCAAGCAAATGAAGATATTGATTATAAACTACACTATGTGACAGATAACGGTGAATTCTTATTTGATACAGAAATTATCAAAAAAGAATTAGATGGTATTAGTCTTATTGAACCAGAAATCTTACTTTGGATTAAAGATTATATTAATCAGGGAATAGAACAAGTAGAGGAGGAAGCAAGATGAAAAGCTTAGAAGATCTAAAGAAAATGCGTGAAGAAGCTTTGAAAAAAGTTGAAATGCGTGAAGGCGGTAAGGACTATCGTGTTGTAGTGGGTATGGCAACATGTGGTATTGCTGCAGGTGCAAGACCAGTATTGAACAAATTAGTTGAAGAAACTGCAGAAAAGAACTACAACTGTGTCGTAACACAAACTGGTTGTATTGGAATGTGTGTGTATGAACCAATCGTTGAAATCTATGATAAAGATGAAAATCATACAACATATGTTCATGTCGACCCTGAAAAAGCAGCGAAAATTTTAGAAGAACATGTAGGTAAGGGTCATATTCTAGAAGAATATACCGTGGAAGCTGCTAGAAAGGGTGAAGGTAACAATTAATGCCTAATTATCGCGCTAATATTTTATGTTGTGCTGGGACAGGTTGTACTGCTAGTAATTCAGCTTTAATCTATGATGAGTTCAAAACTGTTCTAGAAAAATACGAGCTTCAAAATGAAGTAAATGTCGTAAAAACAGGTTGTTTTGGTTTATGCCAAAAAGGACCTATTGTGGCAATATACCCTGATAATGTTTTTTATAATCACGTAAAAGTAGAAGATGTAGAAAGAATCGTTTCTGAACACTTATATAAAGGTAGAGTTGTTGAAGATCTACAATTAAGTGATGAAGATTTAGAAACAAAAGAAAAGATTCTTGATATCAATAAGATTAAATTCTATGAAAAACAAGAAAGAATTGCATTAAGAAACTGTGGAAAAATCAATCCAGAAGATATTGGTGAATATATCGCAATGGATGGATATGAAGCACTCGGTAAAGTATTAACTTCTATGACTCGACAAGAAGTTATTGATGAAATGAAAGCTTCTGGTTTAAGAGGTAGAGGCGGTGCTGGTTTCCCAACAGGTGTGAAATGGCAATTCGAAGCTGATCAACCAGGTGATGAAAAATATATTATTTGTAACGCCGATGAAGGTGACCCAGGTGCATTCATGGATAGATCACTATTAGAAGGTGATCCTCATGCAATTATCGAAGGAATGACAATTATGGCTTATGCTGTAGGTGCTCATTTAGGATATATCTATATTCGTGCTGAATATCCAATTGCGGTAAATCGTTTACAAATAGCTATTGAACAAGCACATGAATATGGTTTATTAGGTAAGAATATTTTCAATAGTGGATTTGATTTCGACTTAGAAATTCGTTTAGGTGCTGGTGCATTCGTTTGTGGTGAGGAAACTGCATTAATTGCTTCTATTGAAGGTAAACGTGGTATGCCTACACCAAAGCCACCATTCCCAGCTGTATCTGGTGTATGGGGCAAGCCAACATCTATCAATAACGTTGAAACAATTGCGAACGTTGCTCAAATTATCAACAAAGGTGCTGATTGGTATGCATCTATTGGTACTGAAAAGAGTAAAGGTACTAAAGTATTCGCTTTAGGTGGAAAGATTAAAAATACTGGCTTAGTAGAAGTTCCAATGGGAACAACATTAAGAGAAATCATCTATGAAATTGGTGGTGGTTGTCCTGATAATAAAGCATTTAAAGCTGTACAAACAGGTGGTCCATCAGGTGGATGCTTAACTGAAAATGAATTAGATACACCAATTGACTATGATAACTTAGTAGCTGCTGGTTCTATGATGGGATCAGGCGGTATGATCGTATTAGATGAAGATAACTGTATGGTTGATGTCGCAAAATTCTATATGGAATTCATTTGTGATGAATCATGTGGTAAATGTTCTCCTTGCCGTATCGGTACAAAGCGTTTATTAGAAATGCTTACAAAGATTACAGAAGGCGAAGGCACAATGGAAATGCTTGATGAAATGGAAGAGTTATGCCATGAGATCAAAGACACTGCATTATGTGGTCTAGGTCAAACTGCACCAAACCCAATTCTATCTACATTGAATAGTTTCCGTGATGAATATATTGCACATATCGTGGATAAAAAGTGTCCAGCAGGCGTATGTAAGAGCCTACTTGAATACCATATTGATCCAGAGAAATGTAAAAAATGTTCTATGTGTGCTAGAAACTGTCCAGTATCTTGTATCGATGGTGTTCCAGGTAAAGAACCATATGTTATTGATACAGAGAAATGCATTAAGTGTGGTACATGCTTAACATCATGTAACTTCGGTGCGGTAGAAAGAATATAGGAAGGGGTGTGAAATAATGACAACTGTTAATTTAAAAATTAATAATAAAGAAATTACAGCTGAAGCTGGTCAAACAGTATTAGAAGCAGCTCGTAATAATGGAATTCACATTCCAACACTATGTTACTTAAAGGACATAAATAAGGCTGGTTCATGCCGTGTATGTTTAGTAGAAGTTAAAAATGCTAGAACATTATTATCTTCTTGTACAACTCCTGTAGCTGAAGGTATGGAAGTATGGACAAATTCTGAACGTGCATTAAAAGGACGTAAGAATTCTGTAGAATTACTCATGTCCAACCACAATAAGAATTGTTTATCTTGTAAGAGAAACCAAAATTGCGAATTACAAAAACTCTGTGAAGAATTAGGAATTCGTGATAATAAATTCGAAGGTGAAAAGACAGAAAGAACTCTTGAAAGTGCAAGCTATGGTATCGTACGTGATACATCAAAATGTGTATTATGCTGCAGATGCGTAGAAACTTGTAAGAAAGTACAAGGATTAGGTATTCTTGGCTTAGAAAATCGTGGATTTAATACAATCATGGGTCCAGTTTTCAATAAGAGTTTCGCTGATGTTAACTGTATGCAATGTGGTCAATGTGTTACAGCATGTCCAGTAGGCGCTTTAACAGAAAAAGAAGATATTGACTATGTAATTGACGCAATCAATGACCCAACAAAGACAGTTATCGTACAAACTGCTCCAGCAGTTAGAGCATCATTAGGTGAAGAATTCGGTATGCCTATTGGTTCACGTGTTACTGGTAAAATGGTATCGGCATTAAAAGCTTGTGGATTTGATAGAGTATATGATACAAACTTCGGTGCTGACTTAACAATTATGGAAGAGGGTAACGAATTATTAGAACGTCTTGAAAATAATGGAACACTTCCAATGTTTACAAGTTGCTCTCCAGGTTGGGTTAGATATATCGAATATGAATATCCTGAATTATTACCACATCTATCTTCTGCTAAGTCTCCACATATGATGTTTGGTGCAATTTGTAAATCATATTGGGCTAAGAAAAAAGGTATTGATCCAAAAGATATCTATGTTGTATCAATTATGCCTTGTATCGCTAAGAAATCTGAGATACAAAGACCTGAAAACAAAACAGCTGAATATGTTGATGTAGATGCAGTTCTAACAACACGAGAATGTGCACGTTTAATTAAAATGTGCGGTATCGAATGGAATGAATTAGAAGATTCTAATTTCGATGAAGACTTGTTAGGTGATTACACAGGTGCTGGTGTTATCTTCGGAACTACTGGTGGTGTAATGGAAGCTGCTTTACGTACTGTAAAACAAAAACTTGAAGGTAAAAAACTAGAAAAAGTTGACTTCGAAGCTTGCCGTGGTATGGCAGGGGTGAAAGAAGCTGAAATTGATCTAAATGGTACAAAAATTTGGATTGCGATCGCTTCTAGTATGTCAGCAACAAAACCATTATTAGAAGAAGTAAAAGCTGGTACATCTAAATATACATTCATTGAAATCATGGGATGCCCAGGTGGATGTATCAATGGTGGTGGCCAATCCATTGTTTCTTCTAAAGTGAAAAATGGAAAGATTGGATATAGTTATAAAGAATTACGTATGAAAGCTTTATATGACGAAGATGAACTCATGGATGTTCGTGTATCAAGCGATAACGAACAAATTCAACAACTATATTCAGACTTCTTAGAAAAACCAGGAAGTGAATTGGCTGAAAAACTATTACATACAACATATACGAAAAAAGATAAATTCAACATTTTATAAAAAAAGATGAGAGTGTAATTCAATTACACTCTCATTTAATATCCAATTAGATATGATCGATAAACATCGAAATAGAGATAATCTCTTTTATATCGATATGTTTTTCCATTTGGATATTGATAATCCATAAACATTGATTGTTGTTCACGACCATTTTCATCGATGGATGTAGTAGGTTTTAATACTAATTCACTTCCATTTCCAAATGAAATTGTTATGGATTCATCAGCCTCAATATCATCGCATTCCGTTCCCATACCCATTGCTAATAAAGATTGTAATACATAGGATACATATTCAGGATTATCTGAAACTAATTCATCATTATATTTAATTTCATAACTTTCATTTTCTCTTGCATATAGTGCTGATTCTTTGAATGAATCAATAAAGTTATTGAAACTAACTGTATATAATATTGATCGAACAATAGGGTAGAGAATAAATATCGAAAAAATAATCGCAACAATTATTATGATCAATAGCTTAGAATCATTCTTTGTTTTAGGTTGATTCTTTACTTTGTCGTAAATAGTATTCATCATTTACTCCTTGATTTTAGAAATCACTTTATCAACTATCTCACTTACTGAAATATCTTCTTTATCATTCATGCCTTCTTTTAATTCAACAACACCATCCGCAATTCCTTTACCAACTGTAATACGGAAAGGGATACCAATTAATTCCATATCTTTGAATTTAACACCAGGTCTTTCATCACGATCATCTAACATGACATCAATTCCTTGGCTCTTTAGTTGTTCATATAAATCTTCAGCAACTTTTATTTGATTCTCATCTTTCATAGATATAATAACAATCGCAACTTGATATGGCGCTAATTCTTTTGGCCAACGAATACCATTTTCGTCCGCATTTTGTTCAGCTAATGCAGCCATCGCACGAGCAGGGCCAATTCCATAACTACCCATCCAAACAGGTTGTAATTGGTTATTCTTATCCAGATATTTTAAATCTAATGCTTCTGAATATTTTGTGCCTAGTTTAAATGTATTACCAACTTCAATACCATGCGCAAAATGTAATTTGCCATTACAATTAGGGCAGAGATCACCCTCAATGACACTCACAATATCGCCACTTAAATCATATTTGAAATCTTTTGGATTTACATTGATATAGTGATATCCTTCTTTATTTGCGCCACAGACAAAGTTTTTCATCTTTAATACTTCTTCATCAACGATGATTTTCGCATTTAAATCAATTGGACCTGTAAATCCAGCAACAGCATTGCTTGATTGAATCAGTGCATCATCCGCAAAATTGATTTCATTTGCGTTTAATAATTTTAAAACTTTGGATTCATTTAATTCTCTATCTCCACGAATGAATAGCACAACTAATTCATTATTTACATTCATTAGCATTGCTTTTACACATTTTGTTTGTGGAACATTTAAATAATTCGCAACTTCTTCAATTGTTTCGCAATTTGGAGTAGCTACGCATTCCTTTTCTTTTTCTTCTTCTTTATCTTCTACAGAAATACATTTAGAAACTTCAATATTCGATGCATAATCACAAGAATCACATAAAACAATTGTATCTTCACCTAATGGTGTAATAGCTTGGAATTCTTCTGATAATAAGCCTCCCATAACACCTGTATCTGCTCTAACAATCTTATAATCTAGATGTAGGCGATCCATGATATTTTTATATGCATTAAATTGTTTTTGATAAGCGATATCTAATCCTTCTTCATCTGCATCAAATGTATATGCATCTTTCATAATGAATTCACGGACTCTTATTAATCCATATCTTGGTCTTGGCTCATCTCTAAATTTTGTTTGAATTTGATATAGAGAAAAGGGCATATCTTTGTAGGATTGAATCTTCATTTTTGCGGCTACAGCAAATAATTCTTCATGTGTTGGACCTAATACATATTTTTGTCCTTTTCTATCATTTAATGAAAACATACTGTCCCCAAAACCTTCACGTCTACCACTAGTGATATAAACATCTTCTGGTATTAAAGCAGGCATTAAAAGTTCTTGTGCACCACTTTTATCCATTTCATCACGAATAATAGCCTCAATCTTATGCAAAACTTTTAAACCAAGGGGCAGAATCATATAAACACCTGCAGAATTCTTTTTAATCATTCCAGCACGTGCTAAAAGATTGGATGATATAGAATCTTCATCCTTCACATTTTCTCTTAAAGTGTAGAAATAGTTTTGACTTAATCGCATAAATATACCTCTTTATCCCACAATTATACCATTATCATCTCTTTACTTTAAGTTTTACTTTGTTATAATGAGGAAAATTCATGTAGGAGGAATTGTAAATGGCAACTTATTTCAATGAGCCTAGTAGAACTTTTAGCGAATATTTATTAGTTCCAGGTTTAACAACTGATGCACATGTACCTTCAGCTGTAAATCTTTCAACACCATTAGTAAAATTCACAAAAGACAATGAGCCTTCATTAAAGTTGAACATTCCTATGGTATCCGCAGTTATGCAATCAGTTTCTGATTCAAATCTTGCGATAGCATTAGCGAAAGAGGGTGGATTGTCTTTTATTTATGGATCTCAAAGCATTGAATCTCAAGCTGAAATGGTAAATAAAGTAAAACGTTATAAAGCAGGTTTTGTTGTGAGTGATTCAAATATTACACCAAATACAACATTGAATGAAATTCTTGCGATGGTAGAAGAAAAAGGACATTCTACAATGCCAGTTACAGAAGATGGATCTGCAAATGGTAAATTAGTTGGTTTAGTAACTTCTAGAGACTATCGTATTTCACGTATGAATGGTGATGAATTAGCAAAAGACTTTATGACACCTAGAGAGAATCTAATCGTTGGTAATATTCATTTAAAACTTAGTCAATGTAACGATTTGATTTGGGATCATAAATTGAATACATTGCCAATCGTTGATGATAATGATCATTTGCAATATTTAGTATTTAGAAAAGACTATGATGCACATAAACAATATCCTCTTGAATTATTAGATGAAGGAAAACGATTGCTTGTTGGAGCAGGTATCAATACACGTGATTATAAAGAAAGAATTCCAGCATTAGTAGAAGCTGGTGTAGATTGTCTTGTGATTGATTCAAGTGATGGCTATTCTAAATGGCAAGCGAATGTTTTAGATTGGGTTAGAGAACAATATGGTGATTCTGTAAAAATTGGCGCAGGAAATGTTGTTGATGAAGAAGGGTTCAATTATTTAGTAGAACATGGCGCTGACTTCGTTAAAATCGGTATTGGCGGAGGCTCAATTTGTATCACTCGTGAAACAAAAGGTATCGGAAGAGGCCAAGCAACATCTGTGATTGAAGTAGCCAAAGCAAGAAATAAATATTTTGAAGAGACAGGTATTTATGTTCCTATATGTAGTGATGGTGGAATTGTATATGATTATCATATTGCACTAGCACTAGCAATGGGTGCTGACTTTGTGATGTTAGGCAGATATTTCTCCAGATTTGAAGAAGCGCCAGGTGCTAAAACAACTGTCAATGGCTCTATTGTAAAAGAATATTGGGGTGAAGGTAGCAGTCGTGCAAAAAACTGGCAGCGCTATGATTTAGGTGAAAAGAATAAGTTATCTTTTGAAGAAGGCGTAGATTCATATGTACCATATGCTGGAACACTCAAAGATAATGTTTCATTAACAATCGCTAAAATTAAATCTACTTTCTGCAACTGTGGTGCTTTATCAATTAAAGAACTACAGGATAATGCAAAATTAACAATCGTGTCATCTACTTCAATCGTTGAAGGTGGTGCACATGATGTAATCGTTAAAAATTCTGATGGAAAGTATGATAAGTAATGAAACCTCTCTACACAATTCCTTATTGTTTTAATAGAAAAGAAGCTCTAAAAATTACTTTAGCTATTAGTAATATGTCTACTAAAACATCTTTAAAACTTATATTTTTGTATATTATTTCTGCATTTTTCATTGTTCTTGGCATATTTTCGTTTTCAAAAGGTTTATTAGAATTTCCGGAAATTATTATCATATTATTCTTTATAATAGTTTTTTTGGTGTTAACATATGTTATCTATTTGTTTCTTAAAGGTACTTTGTTTAATAATAATATTCCAAATATTGAAACAACAATCGATCTTTATGAAGACTATTATATGATTAAAGGTTCTAGTGATAAAAAGTATATGTATGAAGATGAAAAGGGAAAGTCATATAAGTTTTTAAATAGAATTTATTATTTAAAAGATGATAATAATCTCTGTAATTTATATGTAGATACTTCAAAATATTCTAAAGAAATATGTGATTATATTGATTCTAAATTAAATATAAATAGAAATCATTTATGATTTCTATTATATTCCATATATTCTTCTTTTAATTTAGCAAATGCGATATCTTCACCATTTACTGCGATTATTGAATATTATAAATAAATGGCAATTAATAATTGCCATTTTTTATTGTATTTTTAATTCTTTTAAATGTGGCCGCTTCACCATTTTCTGCGATTTCAGTTAATATTTCTTCTAATAGTTTTGCAGTATTAGGATGCATATAGAAGCGATCGTGTTTTCCTAAGAGATATTCTAATGGTGTTTTTTGAGAATATTTATCTCCTTGATAAACTTTACAAGCAGCTACTCGATCACATACCATTTCAATCAAATATTTATATGGCATCTCAATTGGTTGGTATTTATTTTGAATAATGTCATACCAATATTCCCAATGATGCTTATTTCTTCCTTTATGATGCAACCAACCAAGACTAGATCCATACTTTTCTTTTTCATAGGAATAAGGGCTTCTTGTGCCTTCATAATATTTAATACTTGGGAAAAGCTCAGCAGGGGATAATTTCGATAAATCATGCATTATACCTTGTCTATATAAGCCACAAGCAAAGCAATTCTTACGTACTTCTCGATGATGTTTAAAAATTGTACGTAAATGATGTGTCAAACGATATAAATAAGATTTTTTATGCATATCTTTTGTCATTAAAAAACATTGTAAAACTGTTAATTAAAAATATCAATAACATGGTAAAATGGTACATATGAATAGACATGAAGCAAGAGAAAACGCAATGATTGTGATTTATCAATATCTTCTCACAAACCAAAATATTGATGAATTAATCGAGACGCAATTTGAATTAGAAAAGGATGAAATTGATTCTTATATTTTAGATGCGATAAATACAGTCATTGAAAAACATACTACATATGGTAAGTATATCGACAATGTTTTAACCGATTGGAGTTATGATCGATTAGGTTTTATTGAAAAAGCAATACTGAATCTAAGCTGTGCTGAATTTGATTTAAAACAAGTAGAAGCACCTGTTATTATCAACGAGGCTGTAGAGCTTGCGAAAAAGTATTGTGAAGATGATGCCTTTAAATTAATAAACAGAGTATTGGATAAAATATGAGTGAAAGAAATATATTAAAAGTAAGTACGCTTGTCCATTATTTAAAGAAATCTATGGATGCTGATCCATATCTACATAATATTTATGTCGAAGGGGAGATTTCTAATTTAAGAAAACCAAATAGTGGACATTGGTACTTTTCTTTAAAAGATACAACCGCAAATATCAACTGTGTTATGTTTTCATCTTATAATCGCACAGTTGATTTCAATGTGGTCGATGGCGACAAAATTATTGTAAAAGGAGATGTCAGTATATATGAAGCGCAAGGTAGCTTACAAATTATCATTACTGACATGAAAAAAAGTGGTATTGGTGATCTATATCAAAAATTTGAAGAATTAAAAAGGAAATTAGAAAAAGAAGGTTATTTTAACGAAGAGAATAAAAAACCATTACCAGCATATCCAATGAATATTGCGCTTGTGACAGGGAATCAAACTGCAGCTAGAGAAGATGTATTGATGATATTAGATAAAAGATGGCCAATCGCAAAAGTACATGAATTTCATACACCAGTACAAGGAAATGAAGCAAGTCCACAAATCATAGAGGCATTAAAAAAAGCAGATGAAGCAAATTGTGATGTCATTCTTCTTGTAAGAGGTGGTGGTTCGATTGAGGACTTATGGTGCTTCAATGATGAAAATCTTGCAAAATTTATATTCTCAATGAAAACGCCTGTTGTAACAGGGGTAGGACACCAAATTGATTATACGCTTGTAGATTTTGTTGCAGATGTAAGAGCCAATACCCCAACTGGTGCAGTTGAAATATCAACTCCAGATATTGTAGAAGTATATCGAATGATAAATAATATGCAAAATCAATTGATTACAGAAATGAAACATTCGATTGGTAATTATCGTAAACATTTCGATCAATTAAAGAATAATGCTATATTTGTAAATCCTACAAAACTATATCAAGAAGCGATTCTAAAACAACAATATTTAAATGATCGATTAGAACAATTTCATTTAGTCTTTAAACAATATAGATACCAGTTCAATCATATTCAACATAAAATGGTTCAAATATTACAAAATACAAGTAATGAAAACAAACGAATAATTCATGAGTATCAATTACAATTACAACAAATGATAAAGACCACAATGAATAATCAATCAGTTCAAATTGGTGATTATAAAAAGAATCTATTACAAAATATGCAAAATATAATGCACCAAAAACAAATGGTATTACAACAAAATATCAAACTATTGGATGCTTATTCTCCTCTTAAAATAATGCAAAGAGGATTTGCGATTGTTACGAAAGAGGATAAGACAATAAAAGATGTTCATAATTTAAATATCAATGATTATATAAATATAAAATTTGAAAATGGAAGTGCACAAGCACAAATAAAGGAGACCAATGATGACTAAGACGAAAAAAACATTTGAAGAATCTATGAATCGATTAGAAGAAATTGTTCGCTTATTAGAAGAAGAGGAACAACCTTTAGATGAAAAAATCAAATTATTTGAAGAAGGATTAAAACTCACAAAAGAGTGTAATGATACGCTAAAGGGATACGAAGAAGAAGTAGAAAAGATTGTTAAGGATAATAAAGAAGATGAATGATTTATTACAAACATATCTCAATGAAATAGAAAACAGTTCCGTACATGAAGCGATGCAATATTCTTTATTGGCAGGTGGAAAAAGAATTAGACCAAAGCTTCTTTATCATGTACTGGAAGGATATAACGTCTCAAAAGAAATAGGCGATCCTTTTGCATGTGCAATTGAGATGATCCATACATATTCTTTAATTCATGATGATTTGCCAGCAATGGATAATGATGATTTTCGTCGTGGTAATCTAACTTGTCATAAACAATTTGATGAAGCAACCGCAATACTAGCAGGGGATGGCTTATTAACATATGCATTTGGACTTTGTACACAATCAAATGAAGATGCTCCAAAAGTATTACAATGCATTTATATTCTTTCTAAGATGGCTGGTGCTTCCGGAATGATTTATGGACAAGTTTTAGATATTGAAGCAGAAGGTAAAGATGATTTATCTTTTGAAGATGTGAAAAAAATCCATAAATATAAAACAGGATGTTTACTAACTGCACCATTATTAATTGGATGTATATTAGCTGATCGAAATGAAGATTATGATCGTTGGGAAAAAATTGGTTATCAATTAGGTTTAGCATTTCAAATACAAGATGATGTGATGGATGTAACACTAAGTCCAGAAGAATTTGGAAAAAGTACATCAGATATAGAAAATAATAAGCTTTCTAGTGTATCATTATTAGGGATAGAAAAAGCGAGTGAAATGATGAATCAACTCTATGATGAATGCATAGAGATGATTAAAGAGATTCAGTTTTTTAATTCTCAAGCGATAATTCAAGAAATTGAACAAATAAGGGGTCGCAAGTTGTAGGAGGAAATATGAATCTTTTAGACATCAAAGAACCTAGCGATATTAAAGGTTGCACAAAGGAAGAATTAGATCAACTAGCGAATGATATTCGTGCTTTTTTAATTGAATCAATTTCAAAAACAGGCGGTCATTTAGCTAGTAATTTAGGCGTTGTTGAACTAACAATAGCTTTACATTATGTCTTTGATTCTCCAAAAGACAAAATTTTCTTTGATGTCGGTCACCAAAGCTATGTTCATAAAATTTTAACTGGTAGAGCAAATCAATTTTCTTCTTTACGACAATATAATGGATTGAGTGGATTCGAAAAAAGAAAAGAAAGTATCCACGATGTATGGGAAGCTGGGCATAGCTCTACAGCACTAAGTGGTGCCTTAGGCATGTCTATCGCAAGAGATTTAAACAATGAGGATTATAATATTATCCCAGTTGTTGGTGATGGTGCGATGGCTAGTGGTATGTCATTAGAAGCACTCAATCAAATTGGTTCTTTAAAATCTAATGTAATCATTGTTTTTAATGATAATAATATGTCTATTTCTAAAAACGTTGGTGCTTTAAATACAGGATTTTCACGCTTACGTGCTTCCAAAGCATATACAGGCATTAAATCTGGTATGAGAAAGAGCTTATTATCTTCTGATGTAGGTAACCAAGTTTATGTTGGATTAAGGAATTTAAAAGAAACTGTTAAAGGTGTTGTGATTGATGGTGGTATTTTTGAAGAATTGAATATCGACTATATTGGTCCAATTGATGGTCATAATTTAAATGATTTAATACGTGTTTTTAATGTAGTAAAAACCCATACAGGACCTATCGTTGTGCATGTTCATACGAAAAAGGGTAAAGGTTATGCTCCATGTGAAAATGATTCTGAAGGTGTATGGCATGGTGTAGGTCCATTTGATATCACATCAGGAAGACCTTTAAAGGATATTCCAGCGAATTATAAACCATGGGCACAACATATCTCTGATACATTAATTCAATTAGCTTCCACAAATAAAGATATTGTTGCGATTACACCAGCAATGATTACTGGTAGTTCCTTGCAAAAATTCTTTGCGAAATATCCTGATCGATCTTTTGATTGTGGTATAGCAGAAGAGCATGCTGCTACTTTTGCGGCAGGCTTAGCAATTAGTGGTAAAAAACCATTCTTATGTATTTATTCATCTTTCTTACAACGTGCATATGACCAAATCAATCATGATATTTGCCGTATGGATTTACCAGTTGTGATTGGAATTGATCATGCTGGTTTAGTTGGAGAAGATGGAGAAACACATCATGGTGTTTTTGATTTAGGTATTCTATTACCACTTCCTAATTTAATCATTGCGCAACCTAAGAATTCTCTAGAAGCGAAGAATTTACTTTATACTGCTTTTAATCAAGATCATCCATTTGCGATACGTTATCCAAAAGGAATGTCTTCTGTGATTGAAGGAGAATTTGAAAATTTACCAATTGGTAAATGGGAAACAGTTTATGAGCCTGAAAATGTAGAATGTTATATTTTGACATATGGAGATAATGTAGAAGCAGTTGAGGAATGTGTATTATCGAATCAATTCCCGATTGGAATTATCAATTGCAGATATTTAAAACCAATTGATACTGATATGCTTGATTATCTTGCCTCTAAAGACTTACCAATGTTAGTTTATGAACAAGATATGTTAGCTGGAGGTCTTTCCAATACAATTCTAAGTTATTATAATGATAAAAACATTTCTGTTTCTTTGAGGAGAATTGGTATTCCTGACATATATATAGGGCAGGGGAGCACACGCCAATTACGAAAAGATTTAAAGATGGATATCCATTCTGTCATACAAGAAGCTTTAGCGATGTGTAAAAAGTAATATGTTAAAAAATTTATACGTTAAGAACTTTATATTATTTGATGAATTAGCACTAGATTTCGAAGAAGGATTTAGTGCTTTTACAGGTGAAACTGGTGCTGGTAAATCTATTATGATTGATGCTATTTCTTTATTATGTAGCGAGCGTAGTAGTACATCATTCATTAAAAAGGGGAAAGACAAGGCAATTATTGAAGGCACTTTTTCACTTGCAAATGATAAACATGCATGTGCCATCTTACAAGATGCTGGCTTTGACATCAATGACTATACTATTTTCACAAGAGAAATCGATTCCAATGGAAAATCACAATCTAGAATAGATCATCGTGTCGTAACATTTTCTTTTATGCAAGATGTTTTAAAATACCAAATTGATATACATAATCAAAGAGATACATCTTATCTATTAGATGTAAAATCACATCGTCATTTACTAGATGAATTTATCGGTAATAAAGAAATATTAGATAAAACAAAACAGGCTTATGAAATCTATGATTCACTTTGTAAGGAAAAATCAAAAGCTTTAGAAGAAGAATATAACGAAAGTGATTTAGAATTCTTCCAATATCAATTATCTGAAATTAATGATGCGAATCTAAAGGTAGGAGAGGAAGAAGAACTAAAAGAAAAAGAAAATACAATTAATGCATATAAATCTTCTTATGAAGCATTAAATAATATTATTTCTATTTATCGTGATCAAATCGAAGATCCACTTTATGAATTAAATCATTTAGTACAATCATTAGAAGAAAACGATACATTTCAAACAATCAAAAATAATGTGAATGATACATATTACACTCTAGATGATAGTGTTTCTATGCTTTCACAATCTTTATCTAATTTTGATTTTAATGAAGACACAATTAATGAAATACAAGAAAGATTATTTATCATCCAAAAACTAAAAAGAAAATATGGTAACTCCATTTTAGATATTTTAAAAACAAGAGATGATTTAGAAAATCGTATTTCTTATTATTCAAATAAACAAAAATATTTAGAAGATATTGATAAAAAAATAGATGAAGCTAAAAAATCATATGATACTATCGCAAATGATTTATCAGAATTAAGAAAGACTTTTAGTAAAAAACTAGATAAACTAGTAGCCCAATCACTAAAAGATTTAGGCCTAGAAAATGCACAATTCAAAACAGATATTACGAAAGCGAATCCATCATCTTATGGTAGTGATGCAATAGAATTTTTAATATCCATGAATAAAGGAGAATCATTAAAACCACTCAATAAAACTGCCAGTGGAGGTGAATTAAGTAGACTCATGTTAGGCTTAAAAGAAATATTCACAGAACTCCAACAAATTAAAACAGTTATTTTTGATGAAATTGATACTGGTGTTAGTGGTAAAATAGCGACTGCTATTGGTTTGAAAATGAAAAGCTTATCGAAAAATGCGCAAGTATTTAGTGTTACTCATTTAGCACAAGTGGCTGCATGTAGTGATCATCATTTCCTTGTACAAAAAGAAAGCCAAAAGAATATAACAACGACTACAATTCATGAATTGAATAAAGAAGAGCGAATCCAAGAATTAGCACTAATTTCTAATGGATCTATTACAGATGCTTCATTAGAAGCTGCTAAGGAATTATTGGAAAGGAATCAATCCTAATGGCTTTTGTGTACTTTCATATTGATTTAAATGCCTTTTTTGCCAATGCTGAATTATTATTAGATCCATCGTTAAAAGGTAAGCCATTAGTTGTATCAGGACATTCAAGAAGAAGTGTTGTTTCTACAGCAAGTTATGAAGCAAGAGCTTATGGTATTCATAGTGCTATGCCTTTATCAGAGGCGAAAAATCGTTGTAAAGACTTGATTGTTGTAGAAGGACATTATTCTTTTTATGGTGAATTATCTAACCAATTTATAAAACTCATTTCAAGTTATTCTGATAGTATTGAACAAGCATCTATTGATGAATGTTATGTTGATATGACAGAAAAAATAAAAGAATATGAAAGACCTTTGGATTTAGCGACCGAAATACAAAGAAGGGTACTGCATGAAATAGGTATTCCTTGTTCAATTGGGGTAGCCCCAAATATGTTTTTAGCGAAAATGGCTTCTGATATGAAAAAGCCAATGGGAATTACTGTATTAAGAATACGAGATGTAGAAGAAAAGATGTGGCCATTACCAATTGGTGATATGCGTGGTATAGGTTTACGTACTGTACAATTATTAGAAGATTTAGGCATTTATACCATTAAAGATCTTGCATTATATAAGAATTTAGAGGATTTAAAGCCTATTTTTGGTAAAAACTTAGATGAAATCATGAAAAAAACGAGAGGAATTGACCATAGAGCCATACTAAAGTCTTATGATTCAAAATCTATGGGTATTTCTGAGACGTTTTTAGACGATATAATCGAATATGATGAATTGCGTGGTATTTTACGTGTACTCTCCAAAAAGCTCTCTAAACGGCTTAAAAATGAGAAAAAGAAGGGGAAACATGTTAGTATACGCATATGTTATTATGATTTCAGAAATGTTGATCGTTCCATAACTATTCCAGAAGCTATTTGGAAAGCTGATGATATTTTTGTACAAGCAATCTCTCTATTTGATGAAAATTGGGATGAAGGGGAAGCAGTTCGACTTTTAGGTATCTCTGTAAG
>CACXEN010000121.1 GCA_902766675.1 uncultured Erysipelotrichaceae bacterium | reverse complement strand
CATCGTCTCATCCAACAATTTATGGACTACGACAAACAAACAGTCGCAAATAACATCACATTTATTAATAACTTTGCATTAGATAATGACATCACAGTTAACATGATGTTAGTTCCAGGTGCTAGTTATGGCGAAGGTAAATATTTACCATTTGGCGCAAGTTCTATTGATTCTAAAGCACTCATTGAAGATATTGGAAAACAAGTAGAAAATGTAAACTATATTGATATTACAGATGCCATTGTACAAAGTGATAATAATTACTTCAAAACAGATCACCACTGGAACCAAGATGGTGCCTATATTGGCTATGAAGCAATTTGTAAGAATGTTTTAAATAAAGAACCTGAAAAATTTACTACAACCCTAGTATCTGATTCTTTTATTGGAACAATGTATTCCAGAAGTGGCGCATTTGATACACCAGCAGATAGTATTTATCGCATAGATGCAGTAGATGGTGTTACCACAAAAGTAACCTATGAAGATGGTAGTGTCATTGAATCTATTTATAGTGATAAAAGATTAAATGAAAAAGATAAATATACATATTATCTAGATGGTAATCATCCATATGTTCATATTCAAACAAGCGCAAACACAAAAAAGAAAGCAATTATTGTGAAAGATAGTTATGCGCATATTCTGATGCCATATTTGCAAGAAGAATATGCAGAAATAGAAGTCTTAGACTTACGTTATTATCGTGATGGTGTATCCCCATTATTAGAAAAAGATAAAGAGAATACAGATGTATATGTCATATATGGTTTAGAAACATTTGTGAGTGACACAAATCTCGCAAATATGTGGTGATATATGAAAATAACTTGTAAGAAAATTGGAATTAATGGTGAAGGTATTGGCTATGATCATCGTACGCCTGTTTTTTGCGATGGTATTTTAGTAGATGAAGTCGCAGATGTGACTATTATCGAAGATAAAAAAAGATATAAAATCGCAAAATTAAATAAGCTCCTCAAACAATCAAAAGATCGCCAACAACCAATCTGCCCTATTCAAAATACTTGTGGTGGTTGTGCATTTATGATTACCAATTACCACAAACAAAAAGAATATAAAACTTCTTTATTAAAAGAAGCCCTACAAAAATATGCCAATATCAATGGCAGTATTGTAAGACATATTCATACAGATAATAGAAGATTATATTATCGTAACCAATGCAAGTTACCAGTAGAAGAAAGAAATGGGAAACTTATTGCGGGTATGTATAGCGCCAACAGTAATCATTTTATTGGTGTAAAAACTTGTTATATACATGATAAAAAAGTAGAAGAAATCAAAAAGCATACATTAGATATTTTAAATAAATATCATTTTCATAGTTATACAAAGAAAGAAAAAACTGGTATTCGCTTTTTGGTAATCCGTGTATTAGAAAATCAATCGCATTTAACGATTGTGACTGGTAATACCACCCTACCTAAAGGAGTGATAGAGGATTTAAGAAATCATGTAGATTCTTTATTTCAATGTATTAACACAAAGAAAGAAACTCTTGATATTTTATCTGGAAAAATGTTACATCACTTTGGGGAAGAAGTAATATCATTACACCTTAATGAAACTACTCTCTCACTTTCCCCTCGTGCATTTTTTCAATTGAATTATGAACAAGCATTATCGCTATATGATATGGCTATTTCAAAAATTGATCCATGCGATACTTTCGTGGAATGTTATTGCGGAATTGGCGCAATGTCTTTTTTAGCCAAAGATAAAGCTAAACATATTATTGGAATAGAAAATATCCAAGATGCTGTAGATAATGCAAATCAAACTGCGAAGAAGCACCACTATGATCATATGCAATTCTATTGTATGGATGCATCTAGTGGACTATATAAAGCTGCGATAAGTAAACCAATCGATACGCTTCTTGTGGATCCACCACGTTCTGGATTAGATGATGCAATGCTAGAAGCGATACTAACTACCCTACCTACTAAACTAATATACATTTCTTGTAATCCATCTACTTTAGCGAAAAATCTTTCTGTTTTAAAAGATGCATATAAAGTACATACCATCATCCCTTTTGATTTATTTCCACAAACACCACATATCGAGTCAATTACAGTATTGAGTAGAAAAAGAATCTAATTATCTGATATAATGAGGTCATCATGGAACTACAATATTTAATTGTTTATTTAGAGATACTATTGATGTGTATCATCTTTTTATCTGTGATGCACGTAAATATTTCAAGAGATTTAGGTAGTGAATGGGAAGTCGTAACTTTTACATGGATTATTCGTGCCCTTTTAATCGCAGTTATCGTAGATGGTTTCTGCCAAGCTCATTATCGCCATGTGATTGTATTACCAAGATTATTATTATCATTCTTATATTCCACCTATATGTCAATCTTATCTGGCGTTATGCCATTTGCATGGCTAGTATTTGCGGAATTACATATCAAACCTTCATTAATGCAACATCGTAAAGTATTATTCATTGCTTTAATTCCTGTTATATTAATTATTCTAGTTTCATATAGCTCAATGTTCACTGGTTTGTTTTATACCATTGATGATACACTCACATATCATAGAGGACCATATTGGGCAGCACAGAATATCATTGCGTATGTATATTTCATGATTACTACATTGCATGCTCTAGCTGAAATGACAAAAGCGAAATCACCAATTCGCAAAAAAGAATTACTGATTATCGCAAGCTTCATTATTGCCCCATTTGGTGGCGGTCTTCTACAACTATTTATTGGTAGTCATCCATTTGTTGCACCATCTATAACAATCGCTGTATTCTTTATCTTCATTAACTTCCAAGGTAATATGATTAACCACGATGCATTGACTGGTATCAACAATAGAAAAATGGCTGATCATTATCTTGATGAATTAATACATCGTATTAACTTTATAAACTTCTATGTATTTATGATAGATGTAGATAAATTTAAATCTATCAATGATACATATGGCCATATTGTTGGTGATGAGTGTCTAAAACTAACTGCAGAAACATTACGTAATATTGCGGATGAACATCATGGCTTTACTGGTAGATATGGTGGAGATGAATTTATCTGTATCATTGATGAACAATATTTGAAAAAACCAGAAACATTTATGGAACGTTGTAATGATGTACTAGCAATTCGTTGTAAAACAAATAAGCTTCCAAGTATCATACGTTGTTCATTTGGATACGCAAAGTGTACAAATTCTAACACAAAGGCTACTACCCTTATCGCTGAAGCAGATAAGATGCTATATGAGAATAAAAATTCTATATAATAAAGATACCATTCTGTTGTAAAATAGAATGGTATTAAAATATTCCGATTTGGAGGTATTCAATATGGCCAACAATTATGAAAAGTTAATTCGTTGTACTAAGAATCAATTAGAAGTATTTATTGATTCACTCGTCAATAAACCAGCAAGTCGCTATGTAGATTGGAGTGCATGGCTTGCTAGTGATGATCCTGATGCACCATATATTGGTACACCAGCTTTTTACAAAGACGAAAATGGTGAAGAAAAACACTGTATGTTGTTATCTGAAGAAACAATAGATGGTGAAAAACATCGTAAATATTATGAAATACTTCCAAAAGGAGAAGTAAAAGAAGAATGTGTACCAGCACATTTAATTCGCTTAGAAACAGAAGAAGATTATCCAGAAATTGACCCTATTCGCTTAATGGTAGATAGCGCAATGGATGAATTCACAAGCGAACAAGATTTCTCTTTACTCCAAAATAAAAAGGTTCCTACAGAGGAAGCACCAATTGAAGAAACTATCGTCAATGAATCTATTTCTGATTTGTCACAGCCAAAAGAAGAAACTGTAATCGATACAGTCGATACAACAAGCGAACCTTCAATAGAAGAAGTCATTGAAACTCCTACTGATTTACCACAAGAAGAAACGGTGGAAGAAGTTGTAGAAACACCTGTACAAGAAGAAAATATTACCTTCCCAAGTGATCCTCAAGAAGAAGTGATTCCAGAAACAACGACGCAAGAAGAAGTTGTATCTATAGAAGAGCCAGTTGTGGAAGTAGAAGAAAATATTGATTTCCCTAATGAACCACAAGAAGAAAAAACAGATGTTTCTATTGAAGAAGAAGTTGTAGAAATTGAAGAAACACCAGTAGTTGAAGAAAATATCACCTTCCCTAGTGATCCTCAAGAAGAAGTAGCACTAGAGGAAGATATAACAGCTCCTTTAGTTGAAGAAGTTGTTGCGGATACTGTT
>CACXEN010000120.1 GCA_902766675.1 uncultured Erysipelotrichaceae bacterium | reverse complement strand
GCACCACAGAATTTAGCGCCATCTTCTAATGGAGTTCCACAATTTGTACAATAGATATATTTTGGTTTATCTTCCATCACTAAGTCGATATTCTTATTCACATTTACCGCAAAAGGATTTTCATCCACATGCATTTCAGTAATTTCATTTACTGTTTTTTCAACTGGAATTTGATTTTCTAAAAGAATCTCTTCTTTTTGGGCTACTTCTTTCTTTTCTAAATCTAATGTGATTTCATTTTCTTCTTTTTTCATTGTTTCGGGTACTTCTAATTTAATTTCCTCTGCCATATTATTTTCTTCCTTTACCGTATTAGGTTTATCAGTATCAATATCAATTAGTTGTTTTAAGTCACCTTCAATATCACTAAATGCATTATCTAATTCTTTCTCTAAAGGCATAAATGGACTATGGTTTTGCTGCGGTGCAGATTCTTTTATGATTGGCTCATTTGGCTTTGGTGAACCACAAGTTTCACAAAAACGCTCTGTATTATTCGAACCACACTTTGGACATATCCAAGAATTCACAACGGGTTCAACCTTTTTCTCTACCGGTTTTACTTCTTGAGGTAGTGGTTGAGGAGTTTTTTCTTGTTGTATAGGTTGTACAACAGGTATTGGTGCTTCTGCTAAATCAGCTTTATATGGCTTTTGTTTTTGGTTGGAATAATAATGTGTTTTTCTTTTGGTGAAATAATTTATATTCGCAAATATAAATGCAATCATACCAGCAACCAAAAGACCAGATACTATTGCCATGACTATATTTAATGTTCCACTTTCCAAACGGAATAAGCTTTCAAAAATCTTTTGAAGAAATGATTTATTACTTGTGGCAAAGATATATAACAATCTTTGTTTTGGAAGTACATATTGAAAAAACTCACATAATATACCAACAAATCCTAATATCAAATGAATTAACCATGCTGTATATCCTCTAGATTCATTCTTATTCATATGAATAAGTGCTTTAAGCGCATATATGAATAAAGCACCTAGATAAAAAGTCTTTGCAATGACTATCCAGAATAATTCTCCTAAATGAAATACATCGATGATTCCACTTTCATATAAAATAGGTTCCAAAAGTATTACAAATCCTGGTACGTGAAATCCAAATAGTTCTAGCATTACCGAAACAAACAAATACAAACAAATTAGTGTTGCGATTGGTAGGATAATTTTCCGTAATACATTTGCCCATTTCATAGATGTTATATTTTCTGTGCTCATTTGAATTCCCCTTTCTCTAAATATTCTAAATATGAAGGATCCTCTTCATATTTCTTTAATAGTTTTAATTCTTCTTCACTAAATACATGTGATTCATACAAATCAGGTCGCTTCTCTTTTGTAAGTAATAAAGATTTTAACATGCGCCATTCTTTGATTTTTGCATGATTCCCAGAAACTAAAATTGGTGGAACTATCATACCTTCATAATTAGCTGGTTGTGTATATTGCGGATATTCTAATAGTCCCTGCTCATAGGATTCATCTTCTCTAGATGCTTCATTGATTGCGCCATCTAATAAGCGCACAATCGCATCGATCATTACCATAGATGGTAACTCTCCTCCTGTTAATACATAATCACCAATGCTAATTTCTTCATCGACATAATTGTTAATTCTTTCATCCATACCTTCATAATGCCCACAAAGGATAATGATTTCATCTAACTTTGATAATGCATGTGCTTTTTCTTGGGTGAATTGTTTTCCTCTAGGTGATGTTAAAATCACATGACTATTTTCATTACGATTCGCATTCAAACAATCTAAAACTGGTTGGCACTTCAATACCATACCAGCACCACCACCAAACGGTTTATCATCCACATGCTTAAATTTATCCAATGCATATTCACGGATATCTAAAACTTCGATATCCACAACATCATTTTCAATCGCACGATGAATAATAGAAGTAGATAAGAACCCTTCATACATTTCTTTAAATAATGTAAGTACTTTTATCTTCATAACAACCCTTCCATTTGATGTATCGTGATTACCTTTTGATCTAAATCAATATGCTTGATGAATACTTCAATAAATGGAACTAATACTTCTTTTCCATCTTCTAACTTTATACGCATATTTTTTTGCGCATTAACAGTATCTTCCATATTAATCACTTTGCCAATCAATGTGCCTTCTTCATTTACAACACTGCATTGCATTAAATCACTGTAATAATACATATTATTACTTAATGGTTTCCGGTCACTCTCTTTCACAAAAATAGCTGACCCTTTATACTTTTCTACTAAATTGATATCTTGATGATCTTTAAAAGACACAAGTAAATTTCCTTTATGCTTACGATAGGTATTAACTTCCATCAAAACCATAGTATTTTCATATTCAATATAGACATGGTTTCCTTTTTGATAACGTACATCATCAAAATCGGAGTCACTTTTAATTTTTAGCTCTCCTTTTAAACCATGCGTATTAATAATCGTTCCAATTTGTATCATATTCATTACTATATTGTACTAAAAAAGGATGCTTACAGCACCCTAGATTTGTTCGAATTTAATCGTCACTTTTTTGTTTTCGCTTTTTGAAGCGACAGACATTACTTGACGTAATGCACTTGCCATAGAACCTTTTTTTCCAATTAAGCGAGCAATGTCATCATCACTTGCATAAACATGTAATAATATTTCTTTTTCATTTAGACTAGGCATTACACGAACATCAAGTTTTTCTGGATTCTCAACCATTGGTTTAACAAGGTCCAATAATACTTTATCTAATTCTGCCATGATTAAGCCTTCTTTTTCGCCGCAACTTTTTCTTCATGGAATTTTTTCATAATTCCTTGTCTAGAAAGAATGTTACGAACTGTATCAGTTGGTTGAGCACCTTTCTTCAACCAATCCATTGCTTTTTCAGCATCGATTTCCACTGTTTCTGGTTCAGTAGTTGGATTAATCCAACCGATTGTTTCAATATCTCTACCATCTCTTGGGAAACGAGAGTCTGCTGCTACAATACGATATCTTGGAGCTCTTTTAGCACCCATTCTCTTTAAACGTAATTTTACTGCCATTTTTATTTCCTCCTTATGTAACATAGATGATTATACTC
>CACXEN010000119.1 GCA_902766675.1 uncultured Erysipelotrichaceae bacterium | reverse complement strand
TCTCCTTTATAAATAATTATGCTTTCACATAATGAACATCAATACTATCTCGAATTGATTCTTTAATATCCCTTGGATGATATCCCAATTCTTTTTCTGCTTTTGCATGGGAAAAATGGACATTACTACTTAGTGTATATAATGAATATTTCGTAAGTATTGGCTTACCATTTCCTAGCTTTCCATGAAAGAATTCTGCTAGTGGCGCAAATACTTTCGCTATTGCTGTTGGGAAAATAATATTTCTTTCTTTTTTATTCTTGAGCGCAAGAATTGTATTTAGCATATCTTTAACAGAGATAAATTCACCTGTTAATAAATAACATTCTCCTACTCTTCCCTTTTCTTCACATGCTAATATGCCATCCACAACATCTCTTACATCCACAAAATCATAGCCACCACTTGTAGCTACTGGAATAGTCCCTTTATACATAGCCTTTAATGTTAATACGCTATGATTGCGATTGAAGATATCATTTGGCCCAATAATACCACTTGGATGCACAATCGATACTGGTAATCCCTTCTTTGCGTATTCTAATACGACTCTAGCAGCTTCTGCTTTTGATTTTGCATATTGGCCATATACTTTATCTTTATCAAAATAAGTTGGCTCAACAATAATCTCTGGATATTTTTTCTCTTCTATTGCATGGACAGAGCTTACATAAATGACACGATGAATCTTATTCTCTAATGCTAAATCCATTACATTCTTTGTGCCTTCTACATTGATTGCCCATACAGAATCATCTTGTTTGGATTCGATTGAAATTTTAGCTGCAGCATGAATCAGTGTGACACTATCATATCCACTTACATCAAAAAAGGATCGTAGACTTTCTTTATCTAAAACATTACCAGTAATTACTTCTGCATAATCTTTTACAATCATCTCTTCCCCAGGTAAAACTAAAACACGAATTGTCTCTTTTTGTGCATGAAGTTTCTTTAGAAGTGTATATCCTAAATGTCCACTTGCGCCTGTGATTAAATATAATTTCTTCATACTTTCATTTTAAAAACTTGCGTATATTTCGCAAGTTTTTTTTATATAAGTTCGAAATGTTTTAAGGCATTATAGATGCCATCATCATCGATATCAGTTGTTACATAATCGGCGGCTTTCTTTAAATCATTAATCGCATTACCCATTGCAACACCAACACCGACATATTGGATCATATCCATGTCATTTTCTCCATCCCCAAATGCCATTGTTTCTCCACGTCTTAAATTATATTGGATTAAGAATTTTTCAATGCCATGGGCTTTACCACCTTGCTTAGAAATGATATCGATACCTGTATCATTCCAAGATGTGATACTACATTCATCTAGCATATTATCTAGCATCAATCTTTCTTTATCATGCACAAATGCTAGACATTGATAAATCTTTTCACCGGAATATTCTCCAATATCTGGAATTGTGCCATTTGTGCTAGCTTGGGTATCAATCACCACATTATCTACATAATTGATATATCTTTTTTCAGCTCCATTTAATACAAATGGAATTTTACTTGCTTTAAAGATACGTACTAATACTTCAACTTCTTGTGGCGCAATTTCATTACCTGCAAACATCTTTTTATTCTTATCTAGACATAAATTTCCATTGAGTGTTAAATAGCCATCAAATGGTAATTCCATGACTGGAAGATTTTCTAATTCCGCAATCATTCTACCAGTGCAGATAATTGTCATGATGCCATTTTTTCTAAGTAAAGCCAATGCTTCTTTTGTGCTTTCTGGAACTTGTTTTGTTTTTTGTGATAATAATGTTCCATCCACATCAAAGAATACTGCTTTGATCTTTTTGCTAGATGCTTCTTGCATACTTGCAATTGTAATGACATCTTCAAAACCAGTTAAATCAAATACAGATTTTACGCCTTCATTTACATGAAATGCTTTAATTGGAACATATTCACCAAATGCCTTACGCATCTGCAATAAAACACGTAGCCCTGCTGAAGAGATGAAATCTAATTTCTCACAATCTAAATTCACACTGATGAATTTATTTTGGAAATATTCTTTGACTGCATCTTCAAATTGCAAAGCTGTATTAGAATCGATTCGCCCTTCTAATACGATATGAAGCTCTTGATTATCTTTATTTGTTGCTACTTTTAACATACTACCTCTAACATTACGATATCACATTTTTACTCTTAAAGATGGAAAAGTAAAAAAAAGATTATGCAATCTTTTGTAATAGCAGTGGTCTTTCTGCCTTATCAAACATAATCTTTTCATTTTCATTTATTGTAATCGCATCTTCTCCATCTACTGACACATAAACTGCTTTATCACTTGTTAGTGTATAAGTAGAATCTGTGCGAATGATTTTACTATATTTATCTCCACTAAATGAACATATTGGTGTTACTTCAAATGCATCTAATGTATGACTTAATACAGCCCCACCAGCAGATAGATTATATCCTGTTGAGCCAATTGGTGAACACAATAGAATACCTGAAGCTCTTGTTGCATAAACAACTCTATTTTTCGCATTAATTAAATCAAAATGCGTCACACTTGTTAATATTGTACAAGCTACTTCATTGATTGCGACACCTCCTTTTGAATTTGGAAGGACATAATGTATTAAAGGACATTCTAATGTGCGAATCGCTAAGTCATTTTCAATCCATTTTGGGAATAAATCTTGATAGTTTTCTAAATCTATTTCCATCAATCTACCTTCTGTACCAGTATTAATGCCCATAATTGGTTTATTAAAATGATATGCAATTCGTGCACCTCTTAGAAATGTACCATCCCCACCTAAGGCAAGGACTGCATCATATTGATCATCATTCGGTAGAATTGTACCTTCTGATTCATCCAACACAAAAGTATGTCCATGATTTGTCATATAAGTTTGCACAAAATCAAGTACTTCATTTGTTGTATCTTTATTAATATTTGGAACTATATATAATCTCATATGCGTTTATTTTATCATGGCTTTGCAGGTTTCGCATTTCTATAGCCAAATGTTCCATTGATACGATCACCAATATCTCCTGCCGCAGTTACGATAAAACCATCCTCATTCAATCCACCTGGTATATATTGGGCTGTATAAATTTGTACATCTGGATGATGTTCTAATAGTCTTGTTGCGCCTACATCAGATGTAAATATACTCATCACTTTGATTTTTTCAAAACCATCTTTTTTCAAATAATCAATTGTTGCATCAATACTACCACCTGTCGCAAGAGCTGGATCAACAATGATGGCAGGACATCCTTCAACATTTTCTGGCATCTTATAATAATAAGTCACAGGTTCTAGTGTTTCTTGGTCACGATATAAACCAACATGTCCTACTCGTGCAGTTGGAAGTAATGTCTTTAATCCTTCTACCATGCCTAAGCCAGCACGTAAGATAGGAATAATTGTAAATGTTTCATCTAATACAAGGGACTCCATTGTGGTTAATGGTGCTTCCACTTCTATCATCTTCGTTTTTAAATCGGACAAAGCTTCATATCCCATAAGAATCGTTAACTCAGTAATAATTTCACCAAATTCTTTTGAACCAGTATTAATATCTCTTAATTTAGTAATTTTATGTGCTACTAGTGGGTGTTCTTCAAAACTGATTACATTCTCTGTGACTTTTTTCATACTTGTCTCCTTTTTTTCTTTGATTTTAGCATAGAATAATAATTCCCAAACAAGATAAATCAAATTCTATCTTTCTTTTTTATCACACGCTAAAGATGCATGGAATTATTCTACTTGTTGGTATTTAATGATAGTATTAGATAAAGGATTGAATAGTATATGAAAAATCTACGACCAAAAGTTCAAATTATGGATGAAGACACAATTCATCGTACATTGATGCGTCTTTCGTATGAAATAATAGAAAAGAAAATTGATTTAGATAGATTAGTATTAGTAGGTATTGAGACACGTGGTGTTCTTATCGCAAATGAGATTCATGCCAATATCAAAAAGATTGCCAATAAAGAAACAATACTTACTTCATTAAATATTAAATACTACCGCGATGATTTAGAAAAAGTTGCGACTCACCCACAAGTAAAAACGCCACAATTTGATTTTGATATCAATGATAAAGAAGTTGTTCTTGTGGATGATGTGTTATATACAGGCAGAACTGTTCGTGCTGCTATAGATGCAATCTTTGATGTAGGTCGCCCTTCTCGTGTATCTTTGGCAATACTTGTAGATCGTGGACATAGAGAATTACCAATTCGTCCAGACTTTATTGGTAAAAATGTTCCTACTTCCCTTGATGAAATCATAAAGGTTAACTTAATGCCTATTGATGATAAAACAAATGTTGAAATCTGTGAGGTACAACAATGAATATACTTATTTCCGCTTGCTTACTTGGCGCACGTTGTCGCTATGATGGTGAAGGTTTTGCATTACCTGAAATGAATGAATTAAAAAAATATTGTACACTGATTCCAATTTGCCCAGAACAGATGGGTGGCCTACCAACACCTAGAGTACCTGCTGAAATTGTTGGGGATGCGATTATCAATAAAGAAGGTGTTGATGTCACATATCAATATATGACAGGTGCTAAAACAGCTCTTACATATGCTCAATTGAATAATGTGCAATATGCCCTATTAAAAGCCAAAAGTCCATCTTGTGGTAAAGGCAAAATCTATGATGGCACATTTAGTGGAACACTCATCGATGGAAGTGGTATAACAGCGCGATTATTAGAAGAAAATGGCATCAAAGTATATACTGAAAATGATATCGATGAATTATTACAAATTTTATTGACAAATAATAATACTTCAGTATGATAATGGTAATTGCACGGCAATCTTTAAGTCCAATACAGAGATATTGGTAAGGTGAAAGTGGATTCGATTTATTATGTCCTTGTAATCTTACCTTGTCTTATGGCAAGGTTTTTGTTTGCCAAGCAATACAAGGAAGGAGGTTTCTTATGAAACTTATTTATGACGTAGGCGATAGACCTACATTTAAGCAAAGCGTTGTTTTTGCTTTCCAACAGATGATTGCGATTATGGCCGCAACATTGTTGGTCCCAATTTTAATGTCAAATTACACACTAAGCGATGGAGCTACTACCCTTGTCTTCGATCCTGCAGCAGCATTGTTCGGAGCTGGTATTGGAACCATCGTTTATATTTTGTGTACAAAAAGAAAGAGTCCGGTATTTCTAGGATCTAGCTTTACCTTCTTAGGTGCTTATCAAGCAATCATTGGTATGAACTATGGATATTGGGGTGTTATCATCGGTATCATATTTGCAGGCCTAGTATATGTGGTTATTGCTTTATTAATAAAGGCGATTGGTAGCGCTTGGGTATCTAAGTTAATGCCTACTGTAATCATTGGCCCAATCGTTGTATTAATTGGATTATCTTTATCTGGTACAGCTACTGGCTGGATGGCCACAAATGGTGGAGATACATATTCCCTTCTAACAATTTTCATTGG
>CACXEN010000118.1 GCA_902766675.1 uncultured Erysipelotrichaceae bacterium | reverse complement strand
GGAGATAATACTGACCACCCCATACCCATAATGGTACCTTTATATTTCAACTTAAAATCCCTTTTCACTAACTCTTGAAAAAGGAATATGTTTTTCTTAAATGTAACTACTGTTCTTTTTAAACCGAGTTTTCCCATAATTAATCCCACAAAATTATAATCTTATTAATCTTATTGTGTAAAAGCATTCTAATATGTTTGCCATTTTAAAGCTTTGAATACTTCTATTTACGCAATACTCCTTCAAACTCTTGAAGGCTCTTACTATTATACTCCTCATAATTAATTGTCAATCGATTAATCTTGCCTTCCTCGAAAGCCTTCATGCCTTGGTATATGCCTTGTGTACTACAATCCACTAAATACCCGCCATACCGTTTCATAAACTTACTAGGGCCAACCACATCTGTAGATATCACCGATACACCTAATGTATCAGCTTCCATAAGTACCAAACCCAAGCCTTCATATATAGAACTTAAAATGAACAAATCACATTGTTTTAAGATTGGCATAGGATTACTAATGGCCTTGATTAATAGAATATCTTCTCTTGCATCACTGGATGCAACTAAATTAGCTATTGCATCGTATTGCGCTCCATACCCACCAATAATAATAAGTCCGATACCCGGGGATTCTTTGTGATATTTATTAAATGCTTCGATTAACATGTTTTGGCCTTTTTCTATCGAATACCTACCAATATTAATAAACAGTTTATTATGCGCTTTAATGAAAGATTGAATAATCTTTACACCCTCTTTTAAGTCAGCTTTATACTCTGGATTCTTTAATTCTTCTATATGATTTACTTCAACATGCTTATTATTTATGTAACATGAAACAACTGTTTTTTCTTGTACTTTTATTTCTTCATTAGATCTTCGAATCACTTCTTTATAATCAAAAGTATTCTCCACCAAAACAACATTACTTTCTTTGCCACTTAACGAAATCGTAGATTCTCTAATATCCTCAGAAACAATCGCAACACAATCATATTCTACAAGTGCCCTTTTAATAGTTAAAGCATGTCTGTTTTTTGCCTTAATAAGTTCCTGAGAAATGTCGTTATGTACAAAAATTGTTTTGTGGGCACCGTGTAGCATAAATAAATATGTCGCTATTCGTTCATAACCGCTAAAATGAATAAAATCACCGATTTCTACCGATTGGAAAGCTCTTATACTTTCACGTTTAAATAATCGATCAATTTTATTTATCGTCCATTTGTTATTAATATCCAATTTAAAATATAAAAATGATGCTACTGCTTCTAAAAATGTTGGGAATGGTGTTCCTTGAAATTCAAATACGCCATTTAATCGGCCCGGAAGATTTTCCAGGTTTTCGATATGATTTTTAATTATCGATCTACTATAACACAGGAAATAATTCCTGCTATTATCTTGCATTGTATTCATTAAACTTTTAAAACTTGTCGTAATACCATTTAACCCTAAATCGCCCGCATATACGAACACATTTTCTTTGCCATTATAAAGGGATTCTTCTTCGCAAACACCCGCATTTTCAAAAACATGCTCAACAATTGCTTCTGTTGCTTTCTTACTATCATATGGACAATATGTTTTCACAAAGTCATCGTCATTGTAATTTTTAGGTAATTTTAATTCATTTATTAAATCAGAAATATTTTTTGCAACAGGAAACGGAAAATCGACAGGCTGTTCATAAACGCCTCTGCTTTTGTAATACTCATCCTCGTCGTATTTGAATAAAATGATTTTTTTTCTTGAACAGGCAAAATCATAAAAAACGCTTGAATAATCCGTGATTAGCACATCAGCTACGTTTAAAAATTCATAAGTCTCAATGTCCTGTGGGAATGCTCTTATATGTTTATAATTCTCAAAATCTAATTGTAACTGCACAAAATAATGTAGCTTCACAAAGAAAACATCTTTTTCACACAACGTCTCATCAATCTTTGATAGATAACCTTTAACTGCTTCTACCTCTTGTTTTTCATTGTCTTTTAAATAATCTCTATATGTTGGCATATAGACATATACTTTTTTTCCTTCTAGATGGTATTTACTAATTGTTTTTTCTCTTAAACCATCATCAAAAAACACAGTATTTCTTGGATAGCCTTCATATAATATTTTGCCTTTATACAAAGAGTTCATACTATATGCGCCAGTCATAACATCTTTACAGTATTTGCTTGGAAGAACCAAATAATCAGACAATAATAAGTTTCTTTGCACATTATCCATTAAGTGCCTATCGCTATTACTATCAAATCCCATTTTTTTAAATGGCGTACCATGCCATGTGTTGATATATATTTGTTCCTTCTTTTTGATAAACCTAAATGGGAAAGTTGTATCATTAATTAGATACTTTGCTCGCGATAAATACTTAAAGTAGTTTATTCTTTCATATTTAACAAGCATGACATCATTTAATTGGTAATGATTTATGATTCCATTCAAATGCTTATAAAATTCTTTTTTCGTAGCAACCACCATTTTGTATTGGTTGCCATATTTCTTTTTTATCTCTATCAAAAGTCTTAGAATATTTCCAGCTAAGTCTTTACCATTTCTAGATTCCACAAAAATGAGACGATCATTAATATCACTGTTGTAATAGAAATAATACACAATAGAGGAAAAAATCGAATTCAATAGAGTTTTAAACTTTTTCAATATTTTTTTTGCTAATCTCATACTTCAATAATTATACTAAGGTTAAGTTTTAATATCCACCATCAATGCAAGCGCCAAAGTTTGTAATGCATCCAAACAAAAAACTTCCTCACACTAGTTTTCAAAACTAGTCAAGCAAGTTTTTATATACAAAATTCTCCAATCGCCAACCATCATTCAGATACGTATTATTGTTCATCCCGTTCGTCGAAAGCACAACAATAATATAGGTATATTCTTGTGGCACATCCATCATTGGTTTAATACCTTTCAAACTCACCTACAAATACTCTCTATTTCTTCAAATCCTTTTTAATCTGTGTTGTGCTTATTTCAGGTGTTCGCGGTAAATAAACAACTTCAACTCCTTCGTCTTTCAAGAAATCAAACTTTCCTTTCCAGTCATCTCCCATAACGAATGTATCAATATGATAGAGATGTACATCCGTTTTCTTTTGGTCCCAGTTTTCTTCTGGCACAACTAAGTCTACAGCACGTAGTGCTTCTAACATCTTTTTTCTTTCTTCATATGTGAAATAACATTTCTTTTGTTTTTCATTCCAGTTGAACTCATCTGTTGAAAGAACTACTACTAAATAATCACCTAAAGCTTTTGCTCTTTCTAATAGATTAATATGTCCGTAATGCAATAAATCATATGTTCCATACGTAATAACTCTTTTCATGTTGACCCTCCATTTACAACTTCTTAATCTCTATACTATGGTGACTATATTTTTCCTCACTATTCTCTATTGGTTTCATATAATCGCCATACATTTGTTTTAATACATAATCAGCATCTTCAGGACCTAGAAACTTAGTGTCTTCAAATGCATATTCTTTTCCATAGGCATAAACACTTTTCGGAAACATCTCTTTAAGTTTCCATGTCCCCATAAAGTTTATGACATAATCTTGCTTATCATAATCGTACTTTCTTAAGCAAGCGTCAAGTTTGTTCATCATATCATATGGACTACTCTTCGCTCCAATCTTTGTGATTTGGAATAACTTAATCAAAGCTTTCTCGTGGAATGGGCGATTTTTACGATGCAAATGCACATTTTCATCAAACATGGAAAACTGAATCCGCATACGCCAATATAACAATTTTAAACTATGTATCTTTCTAGATAATCCATTATTTGGCATACCATCTAACGGGAATATATCTATCCAAACATTCGTTTCAATATCTTTTTTTGCGATATGTTGTACGATTACCGTATTAATATCTCTAAGTTGATAATAATAATTTGGTCTATCTTCATTTTGATTCTTAAAATACTTAATTCTTAGATTTTCCGGTAATTCTTCAATGTATTCCAAAAGCTTTTCATAGTCTTTTCTAGGCATTCCAAAATCAATATCATCGTCCCAAGGAATAAAACCACGATGTCTAATGGCACCTAATAATGTACCACCAAGCATAAAATATCTTAAATTGTATTTATTGCACAACAAAACAATTTGTTTTGCCATTTCCAGTTCAACAGTATGCAGTTGTTTAACACTCGTCATATCATTATTCATAAAACATTAATACCAATCACTCAGAATAATCGTAATAATTCCCCGTTTCAATCATAGTGCTTGTATCACTTGCATAACCTGTTTGTATATATTCAACCATATGATCATAATCAGTTGGTCCATTATACCAAATATATCTTCTTTTTCTTGAGTCTCCAGTTTTAGCATCAAAAACCTCATCACCTTGTTTGCCTGCTATCACTCGTTGAAATGCTTCATGTATATCTTCATATGAAATTGGTGCTTCATCTATATACATTTCATGTTGTTCATTAATTCCTTTAACAACTAAAAATCCATTTGATCTAGACAGTACTCTAGGTTCACGTCCGTTCTGATATCCATGATCTGTCATAATGATAATCCCACTATTGTCGTAAACCCCTGCTTCTTTCAACTTTTCTAAATAAGCTTTTGTTATTGTCATGCTACATTTCATCATCAACTCGTAAGTTCCTTCTTCTTCACTAATCGGATTCACGTTTTCGTCAAATCTGAAAGGCATATGTGCTCCTTCAATATGTATAAATTTGAAGCATTTATCATCTATTTTGACAATTTCCTCATTATTTATCGAATCGTAGAATGTATCATTAAAATATTCGAATGGCTTTATTTCTTCATTCGCTTTTCTAATATTATTAAAGTCATCAACTTTTATGTTCACAAATTTTTTCAATGGATATGGAGCGTATTTAAACCACACCAGTTTTAATTCTTTCTTTATGACATCCTTAAAACTAGAAAACTCATATGGTAATACCGCTATATTCTCGAAGCGATCCACACATTCTTGATCATACTTTACATAAGCTTCATACAAGCCCATTTTATAATCGTTTCCTTCTAATGTCTCAAATAGTGGCGATGTCTTCATCGCATCTAAAGTAAACTCATCTAAGTCTCCTTCATTTAAATACCACTCATTTGTGAGTAAATGTGGAATTGCATGTTTAGTATACGGATATGCACAGGTTGTGTTTGGGTAATATGTGAAATCTTCTAGCACACTTTCCCATTCGCCATTCTTCTCTTCTAAGATTTCTCTGAATGTTTGTGAATCCACCATGTCCAAAACTAATACGATAAAGTTTTTATCATTTGAATATGTAAATTCTTTGTCAGATGTAGCTACAACATTATTCTTTCTTGCAAGGCCATTTTGATTAATTGAAACCACAACCAATGTGACAAAAAGGATGGCTGTGATAAATATAGAACTAAATTTAATAATTTTTTTCATGCCTTCCATATGAAAGAATCTAGTCAACAACGTGATGGCAAGACCAATGATTAACCACACAACAACCGAGATAATGCTATCGGCTTTAAAAGCACTCCAATCAATGGTTGTTCCGTCCATTGCAGGTAGATTCCCTGACAAGAATGATCCTTGAACATATGTACAAATGAAAATCCAAAAAGTAAAAAGAAGACCCAACTGAAATAATCTTTCGTATATCAATTTACTTAAAATAAATACAACGATACCGATTAGCATCAATAATATAAACAATTTGAAAAGTTGTGGGAACAAGTTGTAAAAATCAAAATCAAATTCACTACTATTACTAAAATAGAATTCTAGTGGCGCAAATATAGAAACTAAAAAACTTCCAGCGAACAAAAGTGGTATTGCTGGAACAAATTCCTTCACCCATTCTTTAAATGTTTTTCTTGTTACGTTGGTGTCTTCGTTGTCTGTTGAAACAATCTCGATTTTTGGAACTATCTTTTCATTTGTATCGGGATCGTTAAAATAGATTTTATTCGTTTCGTTTTTTGTATTATTTGAACCCAAATTGTATTTATTTGTGAGTTTCTTTTTCGCTGAACGCCAATATACACTAAAAAAGGCTCCTAGTCCGATTACCATACCTGCTACCGCCTGTATGGCATATGTCATAACAGATGGATCGATATACGCATTTACTGGTATTGTAAACAATAAAAAAGATGCAACAATACAACTTGTATACAGCCAAAAATCGACTGCGTTAAGAAAAAAGAATAACCAATTTTGTGCGAATTTCATATACGTAATTCTATCAATTTTATATGTGTTTTGCAATTGCATATGCTATGATAGTTTTGTTTAATTTTCGGATTAATTAGGATATAAACGTATCATGAAAACAAAGTTACATTTAAAGCAATCAAATTTTTACTTATCATATACAATTCTATTTATTATTGTTTGTCTATTAGTTACTCCTTGGTTTTATTTGAACCAAAGAACATTTATTTGGCATTCTGATGGGTGGTGGCAGCACTATAAAGCCTTAGTCTATTATTCCGACTACTTAAAGACCATTCTAAAGAATATTTTTATTGATCATTCATTCACCATACCAACATGGAGTTTTTCATTGGGTGAAGGCAACGATATTCTTACAACTCTACACTATTACTGTATTGGCGATCCTTTTTCTATAGGTTGTGTCTTTTTTAATAAGAGTAATATGTACATTTATTATGGTTTTTCCATTTTATTAAGAATGTATTGCTCTGGTTTAACTTTTCATTTATTAGTCAAAGGAGTCCGCAATGAACAAGATAACATATATGCTCATTTGGCAGGTTCCTTGATGTATGCTTTTTGTTGTTGGAACTTATACAACTTAGCTAGACACCCATATTTCATCAATCCGCTCATATATCTACCACTATTAATTCTAGGCATTGAAAAAATCATTAAGGATGACAAACCTTTTCTATTTATATTTGCCGTAATTATTACCACATTAAGTAACTTCTACTTTTTCTACATTCTAGCCTTACTTACAATAGTTTATTTGATTATTCGACTATTCTATTTACACAAAAATAATATCCTCCAGATTATTCAGTCATTTGCGAAGATTTCCTTATACACTATAGAAGGTTGCGCTATCGCAGCTATCATTTTCTTACCGTTAGCTTACACTTTTATCTCAAATCCACGAGCAAGCGTTTCTTACCCTTTAGACTTGCTATATAATCGCAATTATTATTTAGCCCTTCCTGGCAAACTAGTGAGTTCTAGCGATTCCGATTGGTTAATACTTGGAGTTGCGTCTCAATCAATTCTTAGCCTTTTCTTATTCTTAAAATCTAAAGGTAATGGATTCTTAAAAACGTTGCTGGTGACATCTGTAATATTCATGATTTTCCCGGTTTTCGGGAAGATTTTGAATGGTATGAGTTATGTTACCAATAGATGGTGTTGGGCTTTTGTCTTATTGAATTGCTATATCTTTGTGACGCATTGGGATGCTTTAATTTCGATGACAAAGAAGGATTATATTCCACTTAGCATTTTTGTAATAGGCTACTTTGCACTTTGCTATTTCCTTCCACAATCAAATTCTAATGAATCTCTTTCAATGATTACCATTTCATTAATAACTCAATTTGTATTATTTACAATAACGTGTTTTTCAAATCAGGCGCATGCACGGCACCTCAAGAAAATCTTTCTGCTTTTTTCAATTATTGTGAGTTTATTCTTTAATTCCTTTTGGATGTTTTCATCACATGGTAAAGATGTAGCAAAAGCTATGGTCACTACCACCAATTCATCAATGAATATAGACTCATCAGAAACAAAAGCACTATTCCCTTACAAAGCGGAGGTATCTAGTGAGTATCGCTATTCTTCATATGACGCAACCTTAAACTCAAGTTTAATTTCAGGATTACACTCAATTGATTATTTCTGGTCTATCGCAAATCCTTATACGTCACATTTTAAAGACGAAATCGCGATTAATGAGCCGATGCAGCAAAAGACTTTCGGATATGATAGTAGAACGGATTTGTTGGCGCTTTCAGGAGTTAAATACTATTTGTCCGACAACGCTTTTGTGCCTTATGGTTATGAATACATAAAGGAAGACGATGGGAATGTAGTTTATAAAAATAATTATTCGCTTCCAATCATTTATTCTTACAACGAAAACATAAGCGAAGAAAATTGGGATCGCTTAAATGCAGTCGAAAAACAAAATGCACTCCTAAAATACGCTTATACGAGCGAGAAAATACCACAATTGAATACTCGTTCTTTGAACTTATCAACTACAGAACTTTTATATACCATAGACCCACTTGCAGAAGATATCTCTATTGAAAATAATCAGTTCGTTGTAACAAAAGCAGATTCTTCTATACTCCTCAATGTAGATGGAATAAAAAATGCAGAGAATTATATCTATTTTGAAAATCTATCATATAGCTTAATTGATCAAGATAATTCATCCTCTTCCAAAACAAGTCATAGGAATTTACCAACATCCGTTAAGATACATTTTGAAACTAATAGCGTTAAAAACTCGATTAACTATTACACAGAATCAAATTCCTTTTATGGTGGCAGAAATAACTTTGCAGTAAATTTAGGGTATCACAAACAACCTTTGAGTACTGTTAAGATAACCTTTTCTAAATCAGGAGTTTATTCTTTTAATAGTTTAAAAGTTATCTCAGAAACTTTTGGAGATTATGAATCTATAATTAATCAACGAAAACAATTCACATTATTAGATTTTCAAATTAAAGATAATGTAATTGATACATCTGTAGATATTTTTTCTGACAACACTTTACTATGCTTCGCAATACCATATAGTAAAGGTTGGAAAATTTATGTCGATGGAGAGCAAAAAGATCTAATTGTGACAAATATCAAAAACATGTCTGTGCTTTTAAGCAAAGGGCAGCACTCAATCCGTCTTGTATACCGTACACCACTACTATTTGAAGGAACATTAATCTCTTTGATAGCTATAATATTTTTATTCTTTCATTATAAAAAAACAAAGCGTTCGTAAAGCAGTTTCATTCATCCATAATCCTGTCCAAAATATGACACCTCTAGTTAGCCATAATGATTACATTTAATGAAATTAACAAAGTTCATATTAAACCACTAATCTTAATCAAAAATATCTAAACTTTGAAAATGGACAATCTTGTGAGAAAATATTCAACGAAGTCTTTAAGAAATAACATTAGAAAGTTGGACATAGATTATGAAAACAGCAATTTTAGGAACAGGTAGTTGGGGAACAGCATTAGCCCAAGTATTATCAGATAATAACGAAGAAGTAATTCTTTGGGGTATCAGCGAAGAACAAGTTAACGATATTAATCAAAATCATAAAAATACAGCATTCTTTGAAACAACTTTGAATGAAAATATTCGAGCTACTACTCAAATCGAAGAAATCAAAGATAGCGATTGCATTCTACTTGCAGTTCCTTCCGTTGTTATCGAAGATGTACTAAAACAAGCATTAGAAGTATTAGAAAAACCTGTATACATTATCAATGTCGCAAAAGGTTTTCATCCAGTTTCTCACAAAAGATTGAGTGAGGTCATCGC
>CACXEN010000117.1 GCA_902766675.1 uncultured Erysipelotrichaceae bacterium | reverse complement strand
TGGATCAACAGTTGTTATCTCGCAAGCATATGGCAAAGGCAATCAAGAAGAAGTTGAAAAAGGTGTATATTCAGGCATGGCACTTGCGGTTGGACTAGGTTCTATTTTGATGGTGATTGCATGGATTATTGCGCCAACACTTTTATTGAAATTAAATGTGCCTGATGCGATCTATCCTTTTAGTCTTTTATATTTACGTATCTTTTTATTAGGTTGTATTCCACTTATGATATATAACACTGGCGCAAGTATTCTTAGAGCAGTAGGGGATTCGAAAAGACCATTATATTTTTTGGCAGTAGCTTGTATTACAAATATTATTTTAGACATTTTATTTGTGGTGGTATTTCATCTAGGTATTTCAGGTGCCGCATTTGCGACAGTGATTGCACAAATCGTTAGCTGTTGCTTAACACTTTATACACTACAACATGTCGACAATAGCTATCGCTTTGACGCAAGAAACTTTCATGTTGATTGGCCTACATTAAAAAGGATTTTAACGATTGGTTTACCAATTGGTATCCAATCAGCACTATATTCATTTTCTAATTTATTTATCCAATCTAGTGTAAATACATATGGCACAAATACTGTTGCGGCATATACTGCTTTTGGCACAATTGATGCACTCTTTTGGAATACCTCTGGTGCACTTGGCGCATCAGTTTTAACATTTGTTGGGCAAAATTATGGAGCAGGTAATATAAAAAGAGTGAAACAAGGAATGTGGAATGGAATTGGTTTATATGTGGCTATGTCACTTATGATATCTGGGATTTGTTATTTTACAGGAAATACTTTGTATCACTTATTTACACCAGATATAGAAGTCATAGAAATAGGGGTAGGATTATTGCGATTCTTATGTCCTTATTGGATACTGTTTTGTTTTGTGGAAATATTCTCACAAGGTATGCGTGCTTGTGGGGCATCGATTGTTCCAGCATTCATTACCGTGTCCGCAATTGGAATCTTTCGAATCGTTTGGATATTCTTTTATCCAGCCGAGAATGTTTTCGAAACACTAGTATGTTATCCAATTTCATGGGCTGACTCATCCACATTATTCTTAATTTATTACATATCAGGAAAATGGCTGAAATTAAAAAAAGACTGAAAACTCAGTCTTTTACTGCATCGATTTCTTTTTTGTATGCGTTATATAGGTCTTCAAACTTATCTGGACCTTTCATTAATGTGGATGGACCACAGATTAATACATTTGCGCCATTTAGATACATCTGTTTTGCATTTTCAATGACGGTATTTCCATCGATCACAATTTCAGCATCTTTTTTACCGTGACTATCAAGGAATTCACGAATGCGCTTAATCTTTTCCATTCCACTTGGCACAATCTTTTGGCCATTGAATCCTGGATTGATTGTCATATCCAAGATGTAATCTACTTGATCCACAAGCTCTTCTATAGAAGATAATGAGGTTCCAGGGTTTAAAGCTAAACCAGCTGTGATTCCTCTATTATGTAAAGTTTGAAGCAATTTGTATGGGTGATAACTCGTTTCAGGGTGGAAGGCAACACGATCACCAGATTGTACATCTAGCATATCCACATATTCTTCTGGATTGGTTACCATCAAGTGGATATCGATAGGTAAATCGGTTAGCTTTTTGATATCTCTATATTGAGATGTACCAAGCGCGCAGTTTGGCACAAAGTGTCCATCCATGACATCAAAATGTATAAATGGCAATCTCATTTTATCTGCAACTTTTACATACTCTACAAAATCTTCTAAAGGGGAAGACCATATAGACAATACTACTTTAATTCCCATCGTACTATTTCCTTCTTTTTAAATAAAATGCCGATTGCTCGGCATAAAAAGATTATTTCTTTTTCATTTGTAATAATGTGGCACCTTTGCCATACATTGATTCCCAATCGTTTTTGAAAGTGTCTATAGCTTTGATAATATTTTCATTTTTAAATGTTGCATTCATTAAATCTAATGGTGCTGTCATAGATTCACAACCATATGTGAATGCATCACGAATTTGTCCAGTGCTATGGAAGCCTGCAGCTAATAGTTTTGTTGGTAAACCTTCTTGTTCAATCTTTCCTTGAACATCTTGGAATAATTGATTAGGATCTAATCCATTTGTTGTCATACGATTTACGTATACGGCGATATAATCAGCACCAGCTGCACATGCATAATAAGCTTGCATTGTGTCATATACACCAGTAGCAGTTACTTTATATCCTTCTTTTTTTAGTTTTGTGATAGTTCTTAAACCTTCTTGTGTTACAGGAACTTTCACATATACATCTTTATCAATTTTCTTAAGTAGTTCTTTCGCTTCTTTCATTTGTGTTTCATGATCTAAGCCTACTACTTGTACGTGTAATGTACGGTCTTTGCCAATAATCTTTCTTACTTGTTTCATGTGTGCCCAGAAATCTTTTGGGGCTGCACTCTTTTTGACGATTGATGGATTACATGTCACACCTGCAAGAGGGTAGTAATCACACGCGAACTGAATGTCTTCTAAATTGGCTGTATCCACTAATAATTCCATAATGTACCTCCTATATCCTTAGTGTATTAGTTTCTTTATATGTTTCTCCAATGGTGAACCTTTCACATTAGTTTTTGCTTTCTTTAACCATTTCTCAGCTTCTTTTTTATTATTTTGATAATAATATTGAACACCTAATAGGTATTGTAGTAAACCAACTTGAGATTTTTTACTAGCAGACTCTTTTTCCTTTTCCATATTCGCTAACAATTCATTCACACGTTCAATATCTTCGCTCTTCTTTTCAATTAAAACTCTATATAACATATTGAATTGTTCTTTTTGACCATCTTCTAAAATATCTTCTAAACGAGTTAATAATTTAGCAGACATTTCTTTATCTTCATTGGATAAGAAATAAAAATATGCATTGGAAAAAATACGATAGGCTTGTTGTTTACTAATAGAGCTTCCCAATAATTCACTTGTTAATGCTTTTACATTTTTTGTGTCATTTCTAGAAATATAAAAGCGTAGTAGATTCCAATTTTGACTATCTTTACCAAATGCAATCTTATATTGCGTGCTATTTAAAATCTTCAATGCTTGTTCACTATTATTATTTTTTAAGTGTTTTAGGAATTTATTCCACAAATAAGTTCTATAAAACATCGGAAATGATGCTGCTAATGCTATAACTAATATTAGAATCAATAATACTTGTGGCGTCATAATTACCCCTCGCTACGTTTATTAATTATACTATGATTATATAAAAAATGTACGTAATACAATTATAGGAAAGTAATATAATATTTATATAAAACAAAGCATTTGTATAAAAAATAAAAATTTTGAGGAATGAATTATAGAAATATGATTATAATAATAATGTAGAAGTGAGGAAGAAAGAATAATAATAAAAATTAAGGAGGACTTCGAATGATTCGTGATTTGATTAAGATCGAAAACTGTTTAATTGTGGACTCCGTAGAAGATTGGAAAGCTGCGATTCATAAAGCACTTGAACCATTAGTGAAAGATGGTTGTTGCACAGATGAATATGAACAAGCAGTTTTGAAGATGACGGATGAACTTGGCCCTTATTATGTATTGGATGAGCATATGGCTTTGATTCATGCATCAAGTGAAGCGGGTGTATCTAAAACACAACTTGCTTGCACACTTCTAAAAGAACCAGTGAAATTCGATGAAGAAAAAACCAATGTACGAGTATTGGTAGCATTATGTGCGACAGATAGTGAGTCACACATGGACGGTATCGTTGCTGTATCTAATATATTCGGTGATCCAGACAACGAACAAAAGATTTTGGACGCAACATCTCCACAAGAAATTTATGACCTGTTTGTTTCTAGTGTGGATATGTAAGTCAATATAATAGCAAAAAAATGAAAGGGGATTTTATGCTAGATTTTATTCTTAACATTTTAGCAACACCTGCTATGCTTGTAGGTTTGCTAGCAATGGTTGGTTTGATTTTACAAGGTAAGCCTGTTGAAGACGTTATCAAAGGCACAATCAAAACAATCGTAGGGTTCCTCGTATTAAGTGCGGGTGCCTCTTATTTACAATCCGGTTCATTAAATGCTTTTGGGCAATTATTTAACTGGACATTTAACATGACAGGTACAGTGCCTAACAACGAAGCTATCGTTGCTATGGCTTTAGACAAATTTGGACTTGATACATCTTATATTATGGTGTTCGGTCTAGTTCTAAACATTGTACTAGCTCGTTTCTCCAAGATGCATTATATCTTCTTAACAGGTCACCATAGTTTATATATGGCATGCATGTTGGCAGTATTATTAGGCGCAGTTGGTGGTCTAAGTGGATTCCCACTCTGGATCGCTGGTGGATGTTTATTAGCTTTCATTTCTGCATTCTCTCCATGGTTCCTACACAGTTCAATGGAAAAGATTGTTGAAACAGATGAATTAGGTTTTGGTCACTTTGGTGGTTTCGGTTATTGGGTAAGTGCTCAATGCGGTAAATTATTCAAAGGTTCTAAATCAACAGAAGAATTAGATTTCCCACAACGTTTAACATTCTTACGTGATACAACAGTATCTATTGGTATCACAATGGTAGTATTCTTCTTTGTAGTAACATTAGTTGCTGTATTGAAAGGTATCATGAATGTTGATGCAACAGCTCCTGAATTCTCATTCTTAGGTGAATTATTAGTTGCTGGCGAAACAAGAACACACTGGGCTGTATGGGCTCTAAAGAGTGGTTTATCCTTCTCTGCAGCAGTTTATATCATCCTATCTGGTGTACGTCTAATCGTTGGTGAACTCGTTCCTGCATTTAAGGGTATCGCTGAAAAATTGGTTCCAGGTGCTGTACCTGCAATCGACTGTCCAGTAGTATTCCCATATGCTCCAAACGCAGTTCTAATCGGATTCTTAGTATCATTCATTGGTGGTGTTGTTGGTCTATTAATCCTAATCCCACTAAACAAAGCTGGAATCGTTAGTGCAGTTATCCTACCAGGTGTAGTTCCACACTTCTTCTGTGGTGCTTCTGCTGGTGTATTCGGCAATGCTGAAGGTGGTCTTAAAGGTTGTGTACTTGGATCATTCGTTCATGGTCTAATCATCACATTCTTACCAGCTCTATGTATGCCAGTATTCGATGCTTTAGACAAGGGTTCAACATTCTCTGATGCTGACTTCTCTTGGATGGCATTAGTATTCGGAAACATTGCTAGATTCTTACAAGGAATCCCACTATTGATCCTATGTGTCGTTGTATACGTAGCACCAATGGTACTATCTGGATTCAAAAACGGCTTCGAACACAAAGCTGCTGAATAATAAATAAAAATTCAATAGAATTTTGAAAGGAGACTATATGGCAAAACCAATTCGTAAAATTATGTGCTGCTGTGGATCTGGACTAGGTAGCTCACTCATGGTTCAAATGAACATTGAGAAGGCTGTTAAAAACTTAGGAATCCAAGGCATTGAGGAGATTGACCACACAAATATTACAGGTGCTCAACCTAATGTCGCAGATTTATTTGTCGT
>CACXEN010000116.1 GCA_902766675.1 uncultured Erysipelotrichaceae bacterium | reverse complement strand
CGATTATAACTATGTATGACTGCATAATTCTTTGGTACATAAATACCACCATATCTATGTGCAGCCGATAAGGCAAAAACATGGTCATCTTCATTGATTGTTCCACCTACTGCACAAAGTGAATTATGACAATTGGTTAATACATATGGAATTGGAAAAGATGTCATGCCAGAAGCACGTGCAGTTTGAATGATACTGACATAGGTAATATCATGGCTAGTTAAAGAATCAAAACGAATCGCTAAATCATTTTCACTATCGCTTTGGTTATGTGCTTGCAATATTCCATACGCAAGTGTTTTTCTTTTTCCTTCTATATCGACGATATCAATATCTTCAATTTGTCCATTTTTATATAAAACAGGATTGTTATGTTTCATCATATTGTTTGTAACCTTTCAATAATTGCATCCACAAATGCACTACATGTCGCATTTCCACCAATATCTTGTGTAACGACTTTTCCTTCTTTAATTGTTTCTAGAATTGCACGTTTTAAACGATTTGCAGAATCTTCCATCCCACTATCTCTTAATAACATCTCAAATGCTAATAGTATTGCGGTTGGATTTGCTAAATCTTTTCCGGCAATATCTGGCGCAGAACCATGTACTGCCTCATAGATACGTACATCATCTCCTGCATTCACACTTGGCGCAAAACCTAAGCCACCAACTAAACCGGCACATAAATCAGAGATAATATCTCCATAAAGATTCTCAGTAACCAATACATCAAATTGGGTTGGATCTTGTACAAGCTTCATGCATAATGCATCAATGATGACTGCATCACTTTCTATTTCTGGATATTCTTTTGCGACATTTTCAAATTCTTCTAAAAATAGTCCATCTGTTAACTTCATAATATTTGCTTTATGTACACAAGTGACTTTTTTACGATTATTCTTCTTTGCATATTCAAATGCGGCTTTCACAATTCGATTTGTGGCACCACGTGTAATGATTTTAATACCATGGGAAGTATCATTATCACACATATATTCCACACCTAAATATAAATCCTCAGAATTCTCTCTAAAGATCACTATATCGATATTCTCATATCTTGTTTTTACACCTTCAATCGATTGAATAGGTCGAATATTTTGGTAGGTATTACATTCTTGACGCAATTGTACATTGATGGACCTGAATCCTTTGCCAATTGGTGTTGCTGTAGGCCCTTTGATCACCACTTTATTTTCTAATATGGCATCCATTAAACCATCTTGTAAAAGTGATTCATGCTCCTTAGCATACTCTGCTCCAGCTTGATATTCTAAAAATTCAATTGGACATGCCAATGCATTAGAAACTTTCTTTACACTTTCTGATATCTCTTTTCCAATACCATCTCCTGGGATTAATACAACTTTCATCATCCTACCTCCATTTTCTATATAGTGTACCCCATTTCAGGGTGAAATAATAATATTATTTTGACAGAATGACTTCTTTCGAGTAGATTATTAACAATAGTTAGGAGCTAATAATGATATATTCCAACAATAAAACATTCTCAGATGAAGAAATAAATGAATTATGTACACAATATAAAAAACATAATTCTATTGATATTGAAACAAGCGAACAATATGGTGTAAAACGTGGTTTAAGAAATCCTGATGGTACAGGTGTTCTTGCTGGTTTAACGAATATTTGTGATGTTGTTGGCTATGAAAAAGATGATGATGGCACAATTATTCCAATAGATGGAAAACTATATTACCGCGGATATAATGTGGCAGAAATCATTGAACATGCAAAAAATGATCATCGCTATTTATTTGAAGAAGTTGCTTGGTTATTGTTGTTTGGTGAATTACCTACCAAAAACCAATTAGATAAATTCTTAGCTATGATTGATTCGCATAGAGAATTACCAGATGGTTTTACAGAAACCATGATATTCTCTGCGCCATCTAGAAGTATTATGAATAAAATGCAAAGATCTGTTTTAGCCATGTATGGCTATGATGAAACACCTGATGAAACTTCTTTAGAAAATGT
>CACXEN010000115.1 GCA_902766675.1 uncultured Erysipelotrichaceae bacterium | reverse complement strand
TTCTTCCTCGCCCGGCTTCTCCGTATCCTCCGGTTTCTCTGACTCTCCCGGTTTCTCCGTATCCTCCGGCTTCTCTGACTCTCCCGGTTTCTCCGCACATTGGGGTCTGACCCCACTGTGGTCATATTCATCAGAGGTCGTAGTGACAACTTTCAGGTTGTTGAGATCTGAAAAAACAGACTCTTTGCTGACCCTGGTAATACCCGTCATAATGCCTCGTTCCAGCCACGGATTGGTCTTGAAGGTTGAATTGAATAGGCTTCTGGTAAATGCAACCAATTCATCCCAATAGCCATCGATATATGCTTCTTGCATTGGAGTGTCATACTCATCTAAAAGAATAATGACCTTCTTACCATAATAGCGATACAAAAAATCAGACAACTGGTATAAAGCAAGGGTCGCATCATTGTCACTCATTTCCGAAGAAACACGGTCAAAATATTGTTTATCTCGATCTGTCAGCACGCCACTATTTCTTACAAATGAAAATTTATCGTATAATTTTGCTAAAAACTGACAGATTTTTCCTCTTGTATTATAATAATTTTTTTCCTTTATATTAGCAAAGGACAGACTGATGACCGGATAAGTTCCCTGAAGTTTCCAGTATTCCTCGTCATCCCAGATGGAAAGCCCTTCGAATAAATCCCCTCTGTTCGCATAGTCAATAGAGAAAAACTGCTCCACCATACTCATATTCAGTGTCTTGCCGAACCGGCGGGGGCGGTTAATCAGCGTGACGCTGTCATTGCACTCCCACCACTCCCTGATAAAGTCCGTCTTGTCTATATAAAAGCATTTTTTTTCAATCAATTCGTCAAACCGTTGTATACCGATTGCCACATTCACTGCCATGCTGCACCTCCGCAAAAAAACTGCTATACCAATCTTTTTTTGATTAGTATAGCAGTTTTGGGTGGGAATGAAAACATGTATTATTTCTTTATTTTTACGCTTTTACCACTGTTGGACTTCTTAAAATATTTACCATATTCTTTATACATTTTACGAGCCGATCCACTCAGCTGGATAGTTTTAATATAAGAACCTTTTAATGAGTTTTTGACTCCCTTGGAAGTAAGCTTACTGCTAGCAATTTGCAAAGTGGTGAGTTTCTTATCTCCGCTAAAAGCATTGCTTCCTATCTCTTTTACCTTGGAAGTAATTGTAATAGTTTTCAGCCTAGAACATCCCTGAAAGGCATTCTCTCCTATCTCTGTAATATTATTGCCTAAAACAATTTTTGTAACAAATTTGTTGTTCTTAAAAGCATTATTCGATATCTTCGTAACCTTATATGTCACACCATCAAGCTTCACAGCAGCAGGGATCTTGATGGTGGATGATTTTGAGACTGTTTTTGTGTATGCTATCTCTTTAGTCTTGGAATTAATAATGGTGTAAGTATTATTTCCAATTTCGAGTTTATCACCTTTTACAGGTTTTCCCGTGTGGGTGCTTTCTGTGTTTCCATGATTATTCCCACTATTGGCAGATCCGCCGGTGGTTTCTCCTGTAGTTGTTTCGCCTGATGGATTGGCAGGTGTCGCAGGTTCGTCTGGTGTTATTGGACCACTCGGGGTTATGGGATTGCTCGGTGTTATTGGGTCACTTGGTGGTGTGGGATTGCTCGGTGTTATTGGGTCACTTGGTGGTGTGGGATTGATTGGATTTTCGTAATTGTCTCCACTCGAATCCGAGATTACTATGATATTCCGCGTAAAATCCGCACTGACAGTATTCTCTGTCTCATCAAAATGGAACCTAATCTGTGTAGTGCCCGATTTCAGTGGCTTCATTTTCCAACTGCTGCCATCATATATCACCTGAACAATATCTGTATCGTCTACAGTAATCACAGGCTCAGATTCATTATAATAGCATTCAAATGAAAGCTTTTTATCTCCATCTCCCAGATTCATGGATATATCCGATGTCCCTGTCCATAATTCCGGCTGAAGTTTATATTTTCCAGCTGCCCGATTATCATCCGCCACTGTTATAGGAAGTCCCTGATTCATACCTTTAGAGTCTTTCTTCCATGCGGAAAACACGTTTCTCTGCTGGTTGTCCAATTGTTTTAGAAAATCATCAGACAGCATTTCCTCATAAGAAATCAGGTTTGTCCTAAAATCACTTGCATCCGAAGGCACCGCATAACAGTTTGACACTTTTTTATCAGAATCCTCCCTGACAATCGCATATGCTCCCATCCAGGTATCCTCATTATATGAGAATGTTCCTACGGAATAACAATTTTCAACTGCCGATTTTCCTACATTATCATAAACAATTCCACACACGCACCTTCCCCGGTTTCTGTTTCCAGGATAACTGTCGCCTATTGTGCCTTTATTGTAACAATTATATATCCATCCATAGTTCATATTTACAATGCCTGCTGCATCGTGTGTACCTTCTACCATGCCTTCGTTACCACACTGGCTTACTACCGCTAATGTCTTCCTATTGGATCCTACAATTCCTCCTACAGATTCTCCCCAGACCTCACCATAATTCTTGCAGCCATACACCAGATTATAATTATAATCACAAATCCCCCCTACTTTTGAATCATAGGAGCCACAGGACGAATAATTATTACAAAAGATAATCACTCCATCGTTGATCCTTGCAATACACCCGCCGGTATTAGAATACCCCTGGGAAACATTGACAGCCTTTACCATCCCATGTTCACCAATACAGCCGAACAGGCCTCCGTCTTCCTCTTCTTTTTCCCCTTTATACAGATTATATATTGTGTGTCCTTTTCCATCAAATGTACCTTGAAATACATTTCCGCTGTCACTGTTTTCAGAAGTATTTTTTGCAATTGAATCCCACTCATAACGATAGTCAGTGTCGTTCAGTAAAATATCTGTTGTGAGATTAACCTTAATCCCCTCAAATGTATTTCCGTTATTTACCAGTTCTGCAAGCCCCGCCAGCTGCTCCGGTGTGGATATATCGTACTCTTTTTTCTCTCCATCATACCAGGAAGTGTCTGCGGTTCCATCCCACGGATTTGTTGCTTCCTTTATCTCCTCGGATGGTTCCGTATATGAGGCTCCATTTTTTGTAAAATCCGAAATTCTCTGGAGCGTAAGTCCCCCATTATTTGCTGCCAGCCATACAACACTAGTTCCATCAAAAATTGGCTGGCAATCTGAGATCATTGCTTTCTCCTGCTTCAATTCACTGATGAAATCACCATTTTCATTAACTATGACATAAGCAGTTCCTTCTCCTCCGCAGCTAGTTGTCCCCCACATAACGACAAATTTGTCAGCTGATACTTTAACAATTCTCGGATTATGAACATATTTCGGTTGGAATGCTGTGGAGTTTGTCAGCCACTTCCGTGTCACCTCCCCCGTTTCCTTATCTACGCATGCCAGAAAAACGTTTGACATATTCCGACGCAGATAACACCCTGTCACAAGATATGAGGTCTCTGACGTTGCAAGCCCCGATACCTCTGCATTCGTCACATTATTACCAACTTCACCGCTAATATCCAATACAGAAGTTTTCAGACTGTCAGACTGAATAAAAACAGAACGCCTCGGATAGGCATCTGACAGGTCTACATATACCGGTTTCCCATCATCGTACTGAAAAATCTGACGGAGAGAATGACTCACATGCACATCCGGGAAAGCACCTATACCATATGTATTTTTTATTGACATATCCTCCGTGTTGATTTGGATTGCAATATTTGACTGATGTCCATCCAGTCTGTTTCTACTTGTATATACCGTTAATTCTCCCTCATTTTCATCAATAGAAACATTTCCGGCATCAAATGGCCTCGCGGTATATGTCTCCTTCCCGGATAAAGAAAGACTATTAACCCGGTTAAATTTCTTATCATACCGGATTATGCGGTAAACCTCTCCCCCATCCTCCTTATCGGAATCGTAAGCCTGCCCGCACACTACATAATTGTTGTATTTTCCCAGAAAAATTCCTCCCCAGATTGGCAGCTCGAGAGATATTTCCTTACTCATCACAACATTGCCCTCTTGATTGAGGTCATTGACATACAATACACCATCATCATACACAACCGTTCGGTATCCTCCATCTGACAGTGCCTCCATAAAGGAAGTCCTGCATGTGCCAAACACACCGGGGACATAATTATGTAGTTGATTTTTATATTCCGAAGGAATATCTGCTGCAGAAGATTGTAGGGTCACTGCTGCCTGCCCTTCTGCACCTTCATTCTCTGCCCGTACCACACTCGACGGGATCATAGCACTCACAGTCATAACAATAGTAAGTGCTATTGCTAACCATCTTTTTTTCATTAAGCTACCTCCTATGAACATCATCTTGCATGATAATTTTATATTATCAATTTTAACAATATTTTCAACATGTGCCTATTATTGTGCCCGATTTTTTGTACTAAAGCCCCATCAAAAAAGCTCACCGGCCCTTCCCAACGATGAGCTGACAATTCCTAAACTCTACGAAGTATCCCTATTCTATTTCTCGAAACAGTTCCTCCACAAATGTCCGATGCATGGCGGCACAAAAACAGGTGCATTTCCTGAGAAAATAAAAGCAACCGTACAGTATGGCAAAAACCTTCAGGCAATGGTTGTGGCAATCAATACAGTTGGAACAGTCATCATTAACCATGCACATAAATACTGTCCAGTGTATTTAACATTCCATTGGCAACAAGAACCATCAAAAACAAGGTGACCCGCTGTGCAGAATCCCTGAAAGAAACATATGTACCCTTTTTTCATAACGATTCCTATTTCTGAATACACATATGTGTACCTGACATACGTACTGGACCAGATACGTCAGATGAAAACATTTCCAAAGCCGGAAGAAATGAACCGGCTGCTCCCGTGGTCAGGCGACCTGCCGGAAGGGTTCAGGACGAAAAATAAGGGATAATTTAAGCCATCTGTTGGACAGGAGGCTTTTTCGAAATATCAAGGTACGAGTGATTACCTACTTACATTCTTTTATCATATTTTACTGAAATCCTGTATTCCAATTGCGATAGTTCTTGCCATATCCGTTAGTTTCCTCCAAACAAAATCCGCTATACCAATGAATTAACATTAGTACAGCGGATCTGTAGGTGAATTTCAATTCAAAGAGCATGCCTTTTACAGGGGTGTCACTTTCATTGCTTTTTACAACACTTTCTTACTGCACTGTTACTTGTATGAAATCTGTTGCAGATACTGGTTTACCACTATTATATGTCAAGAATCCATGTCGGGAATAACCACTGTCTTTTATTCCAATTGGTAAATATCTCATTGACATCTCGGATACATTCGACAAATCAATATGCTTTATATTTTCATTTTCCAGCTTAATCTGATATACCTTTCCACCATTCTGATAATCCCAAGCGACATAGCTTCTTCCTCTTAAATGATATTCCCGTTCTCCAATCTTCAAAATAAAATTACATGCATCAATCGTTCCACTTAAACCATCATCTGCTCTTAATGTAACTAATAACTTATTTTCACTTTTATTATAGCTGACAGATGAAATACAACTTTCAGAATCCTTTTTCATGTCAGATATCGTAAGGTTCCCTAATGCATCCCCCGCCGCATTATACAATATTTTTCCGCCAGCAGATTTGATTTCAACTTTTTTAGGATTTATCAGTGTTTTATCACAAACCTGAATACCGATTCTCTCCACCGACCAACTATAATTCCAATTCTCTCTGCTCATTTTCCTGTCATCAACATAGAGTTCCAGATCAGCATAGGCTGAATTTGGATCGTAAGACATCACCAAGGATACCGGAACATCAATGTTAATATATTGACCATCATTCGAAACATACGCTTTATCAATAGATGTAGATGCGTTTGAAATATGGTGTTCAAAGGCTTTCAATTTATTCCCTAACGTATCCTGAAGGGTTGTTCCTTCATATACCAATTCATATGATGCATCACGAGTTGAATTATCTGCACTCTGTGGCAGCGGACTCTCCAATGATAATTTTATACATGCATACGGATTACCATTATCTTCAGTTGCATTTTCAAGAATTTCCACCTTATTTACTTTCCTATCAATCTTGGTTCCATTACTCTTAATAGCAAATTCATCTCCAGAAGAAACATTTTTGTCATCTAATTGACTACGAATATACATATAAATCGCATTTCGATCCTTATTAAGATAAATGCTCGATACAAAAATTGACTGTACTATGGTACTTGATGTTGTGTCACGGTCGAATGCAATTTTCGTTGGAGTATCAGATTTTACTCCATCACAATCAATCACACTATATACAACAAGACCATCCGTTCCATCCCCATAAATCTCATAGTCCGCAGAATGTTCCTCCGTATCTTTAATCAAAAGGAAATCATAATATTCTGATTCGACAGTATCATGCTTTTCATTTGTAACTATTCCCATATGACCATGAATGACCGCATCTGTTGTAGCATCCCAGCTTGTATTATAATCTGATACTACGTTATAAATCATGGCTGGGTTTTCCTCAGAAGCTACTCCCTCTTTTAATTTATATTTAACTGTAATCTTACCCGTTTCCTTATCTGCTACTACTTTCGGATATCCTTCTGCAAATCGCTCATCCGTAACATATTTAATCTCCGGCTCAATTGGCTCATCGAAACCGTCTCCTGATGTGGAACCGCCCTCACTACTTCCACCTGAAGAGGATCCACCTCCTGATGTGGAACCGCCTTCACTACTTCCACCTGAAGAGGATCCACCTCCTGATGTGGAACCGCCTCCTGAAACTGAGCCACTGTCATCCGATGCAGGGGTATCCGTATTGGTATTTTTATCATCTTCCGTTGTCTTCGGCGGTGTCACATCATCTTTTGTGTTAATTTTGTCGCTGCTCACTGTTACAATCGTATCATTTGCGTTTACATTCACGGTTTCGACTTTACCATCACCTTTCACTTCCGTTCCTGCCGCATTCAACGTAGCTTCTTTTACAGTAGAATCCTTGTCTGCCACAATGACTGCATTCTTGGCCGTATCTACTACTGTCAAGGAGTTTACCGATGCATCAGTCAGTGTAACTGTCAGGTTCTTTCCAATGACATTCAGAGAGCCGACCTGTCCAACGATATTGACATCATTGGAACCATCATTAATGTAAACCATGCTTACCTTTGCATCGCCAGTCACCTTAAGGCTTACCTTATTGTTCACCTGACGAATAACTATGTTGGAAATATTAGATGTTCCGGTAATGATAATGGAATTTTCTCCACCACCGCGGACAATCACTTTGCCCTTTACCGTTACATTATTTAATGTCACTTCTTTATCGGCAACACCATCACCAATTACCAAATCACCGCTAATGGTCGCATCACTAAGAGTAACCGGCTTATTGATCATAACATTTCCCTTGCCAACCTTTGTACTAGATTTTGATACCACATTCGGATAAATGTTATTAATCATTTTCTTTAAGGTTGTCTTTGTAAGAAGCGCCTTAGGATTTCTTTGTCCAAGCACTTTACTTGAAGTTGATTCAGACACTCTTGCCAATATTGTTGCCACATATTTCTTGGTAGCCTTTTTGTTCGGATATAGCTTATTACTGCTATCAGGCTTTACAAGTCCTGCATTCAAAGCAATGGACATGGTATTGTAATAAGAAGCCCCCTTACTGACATCCTTCACTTTGTCAATGTCAGCCGATGTCTGTGTCGCACCAATCAATTTTTCCACTTGCTGCAGCACGTATGCACGTGTCACATACTGCTTTGTTGACTTGGCAAATGCATCTGTCGGAGCAATACAGGTTGCAATCATCGCTAATGCTAATAACATCGATGTCAATTTTTTTAACTTGTTGTTCATTTCCTTTACCATCCCTTCTTTTTTCACCTTATTTCGCGTTCCTACAAATTAAGTTTACCAATTCGACATTTATTGTCAATATATGCCCATCATTGTGCCTTATGTTAATTATATTTTCTATCATACCCATTTTTCTTCGCTTCAGGGTTTCGAGTATTGTAAGAATTGAGCAGTACATTTTTTGATCGCTGTCCTTACGGAACCATACCCTGTGATTTAACCAGCATTATTCTAAGTTGTGAAACATCTTTAATGCTTCCAGGATAGGCTTCATAAAAGAGAGGTTCTTTATTCTTCAGATCGTATCCTACCGAATAGTTGATGATGGCAGAACCTATATCTGTCTTAGCGTGACTGAATTCAGCCAGTTCGATATCTCCGGCCTGACAGTTCTGATTTGTAGAATCATAAGATATATAGATACGTTCCCTTCGGTTTCTCTTTGCGTTCCATTCATTTAGGAAGCCTGTGCTTTTATCCTTGGTGATGCCCTTAAAGAAATCACTTACTGTTGCATCGCTATAAATTTTCGTGTGAGAACTATACAGTGGATGATTGTACACATAGTCGGGATAATGCTGTGCTACATTACTTTCCTCCATAATGGAATATGATGCATGATCAATCAGTAATGCCAGATTCCTCTCAGAAAAAAACCTCCCAAGCATTTCATCTAATGTGTAATCCTTTATAATTTTATGTATTACAGCATATGTACCGATCCGTAAGCAACTACTACGATCAGCCCGGTCTTCCATG
>CACXEN010000114.1 GCA_902766675.1 uncultured Erysipelotrichaceae bacterium | reverse complement strand
ACATAAATATTTCTCATATATTTCCTCCTACACTTCTTTATTACCGAGAAAGTTCAAAATACCTTAAAGAAATTTCAAAAAAATAAAAAAATCTAACTTTTTTGAGTTAGATTCTAGGTTTTTTATGAATTTTGGTAAATAATGACAGGAATTTTTAATTCGTCATCACTCATTCCTGCGTGATGTCCATGTAAGTCCATTTCTTCGCCGACATAATATTCAAGATTGAAATTTCCTTTTCCGATTGCGATGTAGTCAGGAAGCATAGATTCAAATGCAGGATGGTTTTCTTTTTCGCCAAATAGATGCGTTTCTAATATTTGTTTTTTATTTAATAATAGAAATTCATCTTCAAGAATACTTTTGAATTCTTTTTCGAATTCTTCTTCCATACCTTCTTTAATATCTAATGCACATGCGCGTGGTTCGATGTAAGGTCTTCTCTTTAAATATTTCTTTAATGGAGAAGCACTTAAATAATAATGATCTTTAATTTCTACTTGACCATGATCGGCAACAATCACAAACATTGTGTTGTCGCTAGCTTTTTCTTCTAGTTCTAATAAACATTTTTCTACATAATCTAAATAATCATCACATATTTTTGAGTCAGGACCATTTTTATGCATTAGGCTATCATATTTGTCGAAATAAGCATATATGTATTGATATTCATTTGAATATGAATAATCAATTAATCTTTTAACCATGATATCAAATGTTTCGCAACCATCTTCTCTCCATGCAGGATATAATTCTCTAGCATTAATACCTATTTCATTTAATTCATCAACAGTTTTAGGTACTGGGAATTTTTCGCGATAATAATTTGCGCCATATTCTTTATCGTTATAATAACCTTTTCCTAGGAATGGTATTACATAATCATCAATATCTCTTAAATATTGATTCCAACCTAACCATGCATTTTCATTTGGTGCTCTACCGCATTCAATAGCAGTAGTAGCAGCAGAAGTTGTTGGAGGGAATACTGTTGTTGTTATAAATTTCATATGTCTTCTTAAAAAGCTATTTTCTGGTAGTTTTTTAAGAATATGATTTGCTCCCATGGCGTCAACTAAAACAAGAAAAATATTTCTTGGATTTTTCTTTTGAATAATCTTGTCAAATTCTGCGTTAGAATTATAACTTGATTTTAAACCAAAATGTTTTCTAATTGATGCTACATAAGATAGTATCGATTCTTCGTAATAGACAATCATTATTTCATATCCTTTAAAAACGCAATATATCCTCTAAATGTTTCATATATATCAACTTTTGAAACTGTTTCATAACAAGCATGCATGTTTTGAACTGCAATACCTGCATCGATAACTTCCATATTCAAGTTGGCTAAGATGTAAGCGATAGTTCCACCGCCTCCTTGGTCAACTTTTCCAAGTTCAGCTGTTTGGAACATGATTTTATTTTTATCCATGACTGCTCTAATTTTTCCCATGAATTCAGCGTTGGCATCATTGCTTCCGCCTTTGCCACCTCTTCCAGTATATTTATTGAAAACCATACCTCTTCCAAAGAAAGCTGTGTTTTTCATTTCGTTTACTTGAGGATAATTTGGATCAAATGCAGCACTAACATCACTTGATAACATTTTTGAATTAGATAAACAATGACGTAATTTTAAATCGTTGTATGTTTCAAGTTTGCTGATTAATTCTGCGATGGCATTTTCAAAAAAGCGAGAAGACATACCGGTATTTCCTTGAGATCCAACTTCTTCTTTATCGACTAAGATGCAACAAGAAGTTCTGCTAGGATTGTTGATTTGTAAAGTTGCCATTAATGAAGTGTATGCACATACTCTATCATCGTGACCATATCCCATAACCATACTTCTATCTAAACCAAAGTCTCTTGCTTTTCCTGCTGGTACTATTTCTAATTCAGCACTTAAGAAATCATCTTCTTCGATGTTGTATTCTTTTTTAAGAATGTCTAAGATGTTTTCTTTTACTAAATCTTTTTTATCTTTCTTTGATTCTTTAGGCATAGAACCAATTAATACATTTAAATCTTCACCAGCCACTACTTCATAGCCTGGTTTCTTAAGTTGATCTTGACTTAAATGGATTAATAAATCACTAATGCCTACAACTGGATCGCTTTCTTTTTCGCCAATTACAATTTCAATTACTTCGCCATTCTTTTTGGCAACTACACCATGTAAAGCCATTGGGTGAGCAACCCATTGATATTTTTTAATTCCACCATAATAATGTGTATCAAGTAGAACTAATCCTTCATTTTCATATAAAGGTACTTGTTTTAAATCTATTCTAGGTGAATCGATATGTGCACCTAAGATGTTTAATCCGTTTTCAATTTTTTCTTTACCGATTACAAATAGACATAAAGATTTATCTCTGTTATTAAAATAAACTTTATCGTTAGGTTTTAAAGATTTCACTGTTTGAATATCTTTGAAACCTGCTTTTTTAGCTAATTT
>CACXEN010000113.1 GCA_902766675.1 uncultured Erysipelotrichaceae bacterium | reverse complement strand
TCGAAGTTGGAGATACAGTTAAGATTCTTACTGGACCATTCTCAGGTATGGAAGGAACAATTTCTTCTATGAATGATCAAACACAAACAGCATCTGTAATGACACTCTTGTTCGGAAGAGAAACACCAACAGATATCAGCTACAACGATTTACAAAAAGTAGAGGAAGAATAATGAATAAAATTGATAGATTTATGTGAATCTATCAATTTTTTATTAGTAGTATCATGTATAATAAATGCATGAAAAAAATTATTTTATTGATTTGTATAATCATTGCATGTAGCGGATGTAAAGAAGTTACATATGAAAAGATTCCTTGGCAAGCAAAAGTGACAGATGCTCCTGAATTGATTGTGATCGGTGTAGCACCAGAAGGAATGTACTTTAGTGAATTAACAGGTGAACCAATTTCTTTAGATATTCAAAACCAAAGACCGATTGCGGTTATGGTAGACAATGAAATTCTTGCATATCCGCATTTTGGTATTTCTGAAGCAGATGTCGTATATGAAATGGTAAATAGTTTACATAATGGACGCATTACTAGATTGATGGCATTGAAAAAAGATTATGCAGAAATTGAACAGATGGGTAGTATTCGTAGTACTAGAGACACAAATATTCTTTTACAAGCTGAATGGAATTCCATTCTAGTACATGATGGTGCATCATCTATATCATTACCATTATTTTCTAATCCATATGCCACAGAACATATCAATGGAACGTTGTCACGTGTGGATAATGGAAAAAGTAGAGAATTCACAGAATATATTTTACCTGGAGATATTGAAAGCAATATTAAGAGTGGTGGTTTTTCTAAAGACTATAACGAATATAAGCCAAATGTGGAAAGTCATTTTCAATTCGTAAAATATTTGGATGAAGAAGTATTAACAGAAGGATATGATGAAGCAACATATGTGGCATTACCATTCCCACATAATGGAAGTGAATTAAAGTATAACGAAAAGACAAGTAGCTATGATTATTATTGCTATGGAGATATTCATGTGGATGGGGAAGATGAAGAAGTGTTAACTTTTAAAAATGTCATAATCCAAAATATTGATATGATTGCAACAGATAATGAGGGACATGTACGCTATATGCTAGAAGATAGTGGGAAAGAAGGATACTATTTATCCAATGGCCACGTTCAAAAGATTACATGGGAAAAGAAAGATGAGATGGATATAACTCGTTACTATGATGAAAATGGAAATGAGTTAGTAATAAATATTGGAAATACATATATCGGACTAGTGCCTAGCGACGCTTGGGGTGAACTGGTTGTTGAATAAATATACACGACTTCAGAAGAGGCAATGTATAATAGTTTAGTAAGTCTTATAGGAGGACACCATGCAAAAAATAATAAAAAACTTCTTTGTGCTATTGATGATAATCAATAGCTTCCATGTAGTATTTGCGGAAGAACAACAAGAAAATAACACAGAAGAAAATGTGTTGACAGAAGCGGACAATCAAGAAGAAAACACCACATCCGAAGAAAATCTCACAACATTAAAGACTACCGTTCCTGAAACAGAAGCGGAAGAACCTACTACAGAACCAACGCCTGAGCCTACACCAGAGCCAACTCCGGAACCTGAGACAGTAAAGAAAAATGGTTTCGTATATGAAGGTAAATCAGTATATTACTATGTCGATGATGTAGAAAAGTTTGGTTTAATTACTCACGAAGGAAAGAGATACTTTTTAAAAAACAACCACACACTAGCTACAGGTTGGGTAAAAAGCGCAAATAAGTGGTATTACTTTAACGAAAAAGGTGTTGGAGTAAATGGTTGGATAAAATGGAAAAACAATTGGTATTTCTGCGATAAGCAAACAGGTGTAATGAAAACCGGTTGGTTAAAAGATGGCGGTAAATGGTATTTATTAAATGGTGCTGACTCTGGCCGTATGTTAAAAGGATGGAGAAAAGTATCAGGCAAGTGGTATTACATGGGCAATGATGGCGCAATGTATGCCAATAAATGGTTCAAATACAATAATAAATGGTATTACCTAACTGGAAGCGGTGCTATGGCTACTGGTTGGAAAGTTGTTAAAAATGCTTGGTATTATTTTAAACCTAGTGGTGCTATGGTAACTGGAAAACAAACCATCAACGGTAAAACATATTCTTTTGAGAAATCAGGAAGATGGATTAAAAACCAAAACGCCACGAAAGTATTGAATAAAGTTGGATGGAATCTTAAAAGTGCTTATAATTGGGCTGTAGATAATATTACATACCAAAAAATGACCACCGATGCTGGTAATGGAATTCGATATTATGCTAACTATGGTTTTGATAACTATAAAGGAAATTGTTATAGTTATGCAGGTACTGTTTATATGATGGCTAAAACAATGGGTTATAATGTAAAACAGGTATCAGGAAGTATTAAAAATACAAATGGTGGAACAAATGCACACTCTTGGTTAGAAATTACAGAAAATGGTGTGACATATATATTGGATCCTGACTTTGAATATGAAACAGGTCGTACCGGGTGGAAACTTAGCTACGGCCAAAAAGGATGGATCAAGGTAAATAGTAAAAGCTACATGAGTGAATAAAAAAAGGGGGGGATGAAGTATGAGTAAAAAGAATATAGTTTCAATTATATTGTTAGGTATTCTTTTTGTCGTAACTTCAGCCTTTTCTTCTGTAGTGACATATAACAAAATCAATGTAGAAAATACTTCTCCTGTTGAAAATAAAAATACAATTTATTTAGGTAATAATACTTTTGAAATAGTAAATAATAGTGGGAAAAGTATCAAAGACATTGATGTTGTAAGTGATAAAGCAGTTGTATTCGATGATTTACAAGCAAGTATTAATAAAAAAGAAACAGCAAACTTACACTTTGAAGGTGAGATTAAAGATATCAATCAACTCTTCGATATTAAAGTGACATTTGATGATGATAGTGAAAAACAATTGGTTAATTTACCACTAAAGATGTTAAAGAGTGCAACAATACAAAAAGAAGATGATCTCATTTATGTGGATTATGTGTTATTAACAGATAAAAAAGCAAACACAAAAGATACAGAGTTGGCAATTAAAGAGGAAGAAGATCGTATTGCGGCAGAAGAAGCGGCACGATTAGAAGCAGAAAGAATTGCGGCTGAGCAAGCAGCTGCGCAACAAGCGGCTGCTCAACAAGCAGCAGCACAACAAGCTGCGTGGCAAGCCCAACAAGCAACATATTCTCAACCTGTATATCAACAGCCGGTTGCTGAACCAGTGCAATCTGTGAATGAAGGATGTTTAGGCGGAGCTTTATTCAATGACTAAAAAGAAAAAGAAATCACAAAAGAACAAATCTAAGAGCAAGAAGTTGCAACAGCAAAAACAAGCTGTTGCTTTTGATGTTGAAAAAAAGAAAGATAATCAATTAGCAAAGAAAAAAGAAACAAAAGAAAAAGTTGAAGTAAAAGAAACTAAACAAAAAATAGAAGCGAAGCCAACAAAGAAAGAAGACACAAAGCAAAAGAAAGAAATTGTTAAAGTTGAAACTGACAATAAAACAATTGATAAAAAAGAAGAAAAGGCAAGAGTTCCATATCTTTCATATATTCGAGCAATTGCAGCAGTAGCAATCGTGTTATTACACTCTGCATTTGCATATGCTGGAATAGAGGGTGTTGCTTCAACAACAGTAAAAGTCGCAATGACAATTCGTAATTGTTTCTTATGGGCTGTTCCATTATTTGTGATGGTATCTGGTGCATTATTATTAGATCCAAAAAAAGAAATTAGTTATAAAGATATCTTCTATAAATACATTAAGAGAATATTAATATTGATTGTGGTATTTACTTTAATCAATGAAGCTTTTGATGTGCTTTTGTTAGGAAAGAGATATGAAACAGCATTTGTGTTGGAATATATTAAGAAAGCTTTAACAGATGGTAGTTGGCCACACATGTGGTATTTATATATGTTAATCGGATTATATTTACTATTACCTATATATCGACTAGCAGTGAAAAATATGCAACAAAAAGATTATCAATATTTACTTATTGTGTATTTCATTTTCTTATCTGTACAGCCATTCATACAATCAATATTTCATGTACAAAGTGCATTCTATATAATGGCTACAACAATTTACCCATTCTATTTCTTTGCGGGATATGCAATAGATAAAGAATATATTCAAATTCCTAAAAAATATGCGATAGGTGGAGTTGTTGTTGGCTTACTAGTGACAGCTTTTTCTACAATGTATTTAAAAGATTATAGTTTTATTCATTATTCTTTCCCATTTGTGATCTTGCAGTCTTTATGTTTATTTGCATTATTTAAGAATCAAAAGGGATTAGAAAAGTTTGACAAAGTATTGGCGCAAATGGATTATGTTTCATTGGGTGTATATTTATTACACCTATATGCAATTCGTTTCTTATTCACAATAGTTGGTATGAATCAAAGCATTTGGATGATTATTCCTGTGGCTTGTATTAGTTATATGTTTAGCTATATATGTACATATGTCTATAAAAGAATAGGATAAGAATTTGAATAATTCTGGGGAATTGATAGAATAGTACAGGATATAAAGGAGTAGAGAGACATGGCAGTTTTAGGTTCGATACTTGGACCATTTATGAGATGGTGTTATCTGTTAACAAAGAATTATGGAATGGCTATCATTCTTTTTACGTTGATTACAAAAGTTATTCTTTTTCCTTTATCTCTATGGGTACAAAAAAATTCCATTGTAATGGTTAAGATACAACCAGCATTAAATAGAATAAAAGCAAAATATTTTGGAGATAATGATACGATTGCGGATGAGCAATCAAAACTATATAAAGAAGAAAAATATAATCCACTAGCTTCGCTAATTCCACTTGCAATACAAATTTTCTTATTGATGGGTGTTGTGGAAGTTATTTATCATCCACTTGATTATATTTTGAAAGTGCCACAACCTGTTGTGGAAAAGATGGTAGAAGTTGCTTGTGCAAATGATGAAGAATTAATTCCGGAAGCAAGTTCTATTCAATTGGCTGTTGTAAATGACTTACAAGAGAATAAAGCACCATATGAAGCGATTGCAGACGCAAAAGAATATATTGATGATATCGAAAATTTACATATGTCGTTTTTGGGCTTTGATTTAAGCTGGATTGCGTCTGTTGAAAAAGGTAAAGCAATACTAGTTCCAATTATCGCAGCACTATCTGCTTGGTTATTGGCATTTGCCCAAAACAAGATGAATGTTTTACAAACTGAACAATCCACAATGAGCCAATGGGGTATGACAGCATTCTCTGTTATATTGTCATTATATTTAGGTTCCTTTGTGCCTGCAGGTGTTGGTTTATATTGGGTTGCTAGTAATATCATGGCAATTGGTGTGCAATGGATTTGTAATAAGGTGATGGATCCAAGAAAATATGTCGACTATGAAGCTTTAGAAGAAAGTAAAAAAGAATTAAAAGCTTTAGAAGGCGATGGAAAAAAGAAAAGAAAATTATTTGGAGATGCAGAAGCGAAAAAAGAAAAACAAGACTATAAACGTTTTATGTCAATTGGCAATAAACACTTAGTCTTCTATTCTGAAAGCAATGGCTTCTATAAATACTTTCAAGGATATATTGAATATTTATTAAAATATACAAATGTTCCAATTCATTACATTACAAGTGATCCAAATGACAATATATTTAAAATGGCTGAATCAGAAGAAAGAATCTTGCCATACTATATTGGTTCAACAAAGTTAATTACTTTGATGATGAAGATGGATGCAGATATTGTTGTAATGACAATGCCTGATTTAGAGACATATCAAATCAAAAGAAGTTATATTCGCAAAGATATTGAATATATCAATGTGCAACATGGTGTAGGTTCAGTAAACTTACTATATAGAAAAGGTGCACTAGATCACTACGACACAATATTCGTTTCTAGTAAATCTCAAAAAGAAGAAATACGTGCAACAGAAAAGGTGTATAACTTACCTGAGAAAAATATTGTGGAGGTTGGCTATCCACTATTAGATGATATGCGTAAAGCATATGCGGAAAGTGAAAAGAAAGAGAATAAAGAAAAAACAATTCTTATTGCGCCATCTTGGCAAAAGGATAATATCGTAGATAGTTGTCTAGAAGAATTGTTAGATAATTTAAAAGGGCATGGATACAAAATTATTGTTCGTCCACACCCACAACATGTTAGACACATGCCAGAAAAGATGGAAAGTCTCAAGGCAAAATATGAACCATCAGGTGATGTTGAAATCCAAACAGATTTCTCATCCAATAGCACAGTTTATGAGGCAGACGTATTAGTTTCTGACTGGTCAGATATCGCATTAGAATTTGCATTAACAACTTTAAAACCAGTTCTATTTATCAATACCCCAATGAAGGTAATGAATCCTGAATGGGAAAAGATAGATGTTAAGCCTCTCAATCTACAAGTGCGTGATTTAGTTGGTATTCAAATTGAAACAAACAATATCAATTCAGCAATTACAAAGATTGATGAGCTATTTGAAAAGAAAGAACAATATTCTGCACAAATTGAAAAACTATTAAATGATCAGATTTATAATTTAGGAAATAGTAGAAATGTAGGTGGCAGATATTTAGCACTAGCTGTGCTAAAGCATATTGAAGAAAAAGCAAATAATGAATAAGTAAGAAGTGTGCCTGTGGCACACTTTTATAATGTAGAATTCGCAATTCTTGTATAAAAGTTGTATCATTTTAATGCAAGGAAATTGAGGGACACAATGAAAGTATTATTAAGAAAAACATGGATATCCTTATTGGCAATATTTTTATTGCAACCGCAAGGTTACTTTTTTGTGCATGCAGAAGAATCTGTAGATGACACAAATGAACAAACAGAAGAAATTACAGAAGAAACAGTACAACAAGAAGAATTAGAAGAAGTTATCGTAGATGAAAATATTGAAGATACAAAAGAAGAGATTGTTGTAGAAGAAATAATCGAGCCAATAGTAGAAGAGGAAAGTGAACCAGTTGTTGTTGAAAAGAAATTATTTACTACAAAGAATACATTAAGAACAACACCTGCATTAAATGGCTTAGTAAAAGAAGGAACAAGCACATATTTATATATTAATGGAGTAAAGAAATC
>CACXEN010000112.1 GCA_902766675.1 uncultured Erysipelotrichaceae bacterium | reverse complement strand
CGTTTCTTTTTATCAATATCGCATACATTTAATACTTTTTCCACATCTAATGTATCATCATATTCTCTTAGATTGTTATAGACTGTTTTCCTTCTTTGTTTAAAACAAGCTCTAACCAATTCAAAGAATTGATCAATATTCTCTATTTCAACATTATCTTTTCTTTTGAATTGCACAATTATACTATCCACACGTGGTGATGGATTAAATGATCTAGCAGGTACAACAAATAATTTTTTACTTTCAAATAGATATTGTGCTTCCACAGATAAAGCACTATATTCACTATCACCAACTGGTGCAACGAAGCGATCACCTACTTCTTTTTGAACCATCACAGTGATATATTCTATTTCTTTTCTCGCAAACAGTTTAAAGAGTATTGGACTTGTGATGTAATATGGTAAATTTGCACATACAGATACTTTCCCATATCCCTCATATAAATCTTTTACAATTTTTTCGATATCACTTTCTAAAAAATCTTGATGGATGATTTCCACATTTTCATATTCTTTTAAATTCTCTTTTAATACAGGAATTAATACATCATCTATCTCAAAGGCAACCACTTTCTTAGCGCACTTGGCAAGCTGTTCTGTCAATCCACCAATACCAGCCCCAATTTCTATTACAGCATTTTCCCCATGACTTTCCTTTGCACATCTTTCCACAATAATTGGGTCAACCAAAAAATTCTGGCCATATCCTTTTTTTGCTTTAAGGCCAAATTTTTCAAGTATCTCTTTTGTTTTAGATGGTGTCGCTATTGCTTTCATTTATTTCCTCTTGTATTTCTTCTTTTGTTAATAGAGCATAGTTCATTCTTTTGAGTAATGTTTTTGTATTTGCTTTACCCAAATGAAATCTTTTACTAATCTTATCTCTTTTCTTTTGACTATCTTTTTTTCCAGACAATCCTAATTCAAACATATCTTGCATCGTTAAAGTAGGATTTACATCACTATATGTTACTAAGTTATTTAACGCTTCTTCTAATACTTCTTTATTTGCATGTTCAATGCCAACTTTTTTAGATGTTCTAGCATCTTGTTTAATCACGAAGGCATTCTTACATCCTTTTACAGATTCATTGATTCTATTACGAATTTTATCTCCTGGTGTATCTGGATCTGTAAAGATAATTACACCTCTTTTCTTTTGAAGATATTCTATATATGCAATCAATTCTTTATTGATCGCAAGCCCATTTGTTTCTATGGTTTCACAATCAAAATATTTTTGGATATTTTGTGTATCATGCTTTCCTTCTACGACAATGATTTCTTTAATCTTTCTCATGAAAGTTCCTCTAAAAATCTTGTCCAGTTATCATCTATTGTCTTTGCCATTTCCGAAACACTTACCCCTCGTATCTCAGCCATCTTTTCTACGATATAAGGAATGTAGCTAGGTTCATTTCTTTTGCCTCGCATCGGTGTTGGAGCCATATATGGACAATCCGTTTCTGACAATAAATATTTTCCATCTATCGATTCACATACTTCAACGGAATGTCTTGCATTCTTAAATGTTAATGCACCACCAAGGGCAATATAATATCCAAGTTTTGTAAATTCTTTTGCCATCTCTTTTGTGCCTGCATAACAATGCATTAATCCATGATGATGGTGTTCTTTCATAATGTCATATGTATCTTGTATTGCATCCCGAGAATGTACCAAGAAAGGTTTATTTACTTCTTTTGCTAATTCAATTTGTTTTATGAAGAATTCTCTTTGCAACTTTCGAATACCTTCATCTTTTTCCCAATAATAATCCAAACCAATTTCGCCAATGCATGTAACATCTGGATGCTTTGCGATTTCCACAAATTCTTCCCAATCTTTTTCTGTTACATCTTTTACATCTTCAGGAAAGATTCCAGCTGCCACTTTATATTTGTTTGGATCTCGTTTAGCAAATTCTATTGCTTGTAGTGTTTCTGTATGAGAAAGAGTGATAATCATTATTCGATCAACATGATTATCCTCTGCTCTTTTTAACATCTCTTCAAAGTCTTCTTCAAATTCCTTTGAAAGTATATGTGCATGTGTATCTACAAAATGTATTTCACTCATTTTTATTTACCTAAACAAAATCTAGAAAAAATCTCATCTAATAAATCTTCACGATGTGCTTTTCCTGTTATCTCACGCAAAGACTCCCAACACTTCTGCAAATCAATTGTGACAACATCTAATTCAAAACCATCTTCTAGTGTTTTCTTCGCATCTAGCATAGATTGTTTTGCCTGCATTGCTAATCCCAATTGTCTTGTATTATTTAGTGTATTTCCTTTTGCTAAAGGAAGTGCATCTTTGAATTTATCTTCAATAGCTTTTTTCAATTCTTCGACATCTCCTTGAATAGCAGATGTATGTACCCCTTCGCTATGCATGCCTAAATCCATTTTGTTATAGACAATGATTCTTTCTTTGTCTTTTGTCTTTTCTAATATTTCTTCATCTTCACTTGTTAAATGATTAGAATCATCTAAAACAACGATGACTAATTCTGCTTCTTCTAAAGCTTTTAAAGATCTTTCTATTCCTATCTTTTCCACAACATCATCGCTTTCACGAATACCTGCTGTATCAATCAAATTTAACGGAACGCCACCAACTGTAATATTTCCTTCTACCAAATCACGTGTTGTTCCTGCAATATCCGTCACAATTGCTTTCTCTTCATGTAATAATGCATTTAATATGGAAGACTTTCCTACATTTGGTTTTCCTAGAATAGCAGTTTTAATTCCTTCTCTTATTGAAATAGATTGTTTCGCATCATCTACAATTTTATCCATTTGAATAATCCATTTTTCAATTGCAGGAAGAATTTCTTCCTCTGTTAATTGCTTTACATCATCATATTCAGGATAATCAATATTTGCTTCAATATTCGCAAGTATTTGTGTTAACTCTTCCTCTAGTGGCTCAATTAATTTTGCAGTTGATCCACGCAATGAATTCACAGCTGAAGATGCACTCAATTCATTTTTTGCATTAATTAAATCATTGATTGCTTCTGCTTGCGATAAATCAATTTTATTGTTTAGATAAGCACGCTGTGAAAATTCACCAGGATTCGCTAGACGTGCACCTCGCGCTAAAAGAAGTCCTAATACTTTTCTTGTGATATAGATACCACCATGGCAATTGATTTCGATCACGTCTTCGCCAGTAAATGAATTAGGCACTCTAAAAACATTCAATACTACTTCATCAACTAATTCATCATTATCTTTTATCCATGCATGATGAATGCTATTACCTTCAAAAGTATTAACATCCACATTCACAAGTGATTGTATAATTGAAAAACTATCTTCGCCTGATAAGCGAATAATTGAGATTGCTCCTTTTTGATCGCCAGTAGCTATGGCTGCTATTGTGTCATTTAACATAGTTAAAGTTTACCATATTTCTTTATTCACTTATATTCGCATAAACATGTAAAAAGCAATCATTGATTGATTGCCTTATCGATCACATACATGACATCGACTGATTCATTCATTAATTGATTCGCAGTTTCAAAATCTTTTTGATCTATTATATCAGCGAAATCTTTGAATTCTCTTGTCATTCGATGATGCACTACTGGTGGTATATATTCTTCTTTGATAGAAGCTCTTACTGTTGCACCAGCAGGATCTCTTACTAATTCTTTGTTGTTTTCATCAATAACATTGATTGTTAAATTAGGTGCCACATTTGGTTTGCCATCAATTTTCATGTAGCCTTTTTCACCTTGAATAGATATGAAACATGGACTATCTGAATCTTTCGCAGCTATACAAACCGCAGAGAATCCATCATACTTCAATACCAACACACCAGATGTATCAATGCCATTGAATCCTTTATTTGCATGATATTCTACTTCTTGTGGTCTACCAAATAGATATATAGCATAATGCACATTATATACATTTATATCTCTTAATGTTCCACCTAAATATTCTGGGTCAAAAGAATGATCTACATCGCCATTTAGATAT
>CACXEN010000111.1 GCA_902766675.1 uncultured Erysipelotrichaceae bacterium | reverse complement strand
TGTTTTACTGTTGCCTATAATATCCTTTTCAATAATGAAGATAGTCAAGAATGTTTGAATGATACATTACGAACTACTTGGGAATTAATTCCACCAACTAGACCAAATAAATTCAAATATTTTTTGGCAAAGATCACACGTGGAATTGCATTAAACGTATTTAGAAAGAATATCGCTCAAAAACGTGGTGGTTTAGAAACAGATGTTGTTTTTGAAGAATTGGAAAATACATTAGCGTCTTCCATAAATCCCGAAAAACAATTCGCAGAAAGTGAATTATCCAATTTCATAAATAACTTCTTAAAAAAGCAGCCACTAAAACAACGCAATATTTTCATTAGACGTTATTTCTATATGGAAAGCGTAAAGAAAATCGCAAAGCGCTACGATCTTTCTGAAAACAATGTCAGTGTAATTCTGGGACGTGTTAGAGAGACACTGAAGGAGGAATTACGAAAGGAGGGATATCTATGCGATTAAGCGATCAAATATTAAATGCGATGAATGACATCGATGAATCGCTTTTAGAAGCTAGTGAACAACTAGAAGAAAAGAAATCATTTTCTTGGAAAAAAGCATTGATTATCGCAAGTAGCTTTGTGTTAGCACTTGTGATCATCCTACCATTTACGAATTCTCTCCAACAAAAAGATGCATTAGCACCAGAAAGTGTTATGGAAGAATCAAAAACGGATGGCGCATATGAATCAAATAGTGCCACTGTAACGGAAGACTCTAAATCGATTGGAATATTAACATTCTATTCCAATGGGAAATGGATTAGAGATATAGATATCACAGAAAAATTCGCAAAAGATTTAGAGGCTATGGGTATTGAAGTTGTGGATTATGATGAAGAAAAGATACGTATTCGTATCACGGAAGCAGAATTCGAACAATTCAAATTCGATTGCGATTTTGACTATACATTAGAAATTACACAATAGAGAGGGAATAAAATGAAAAAGTTAGGAATATCTTTGGTTGTTTTCATCATGCTTTTAACAGGCTGTTATGAAAATGAAAAACTACAAAGTGATACGACTGGAAATGAAATGGCATATGCAAGTGAAGAAAAAGAAGAAGCTGCATATGAGTCAACCAGTAGCACAGTCGCATTAGAAGAAGATATGGAATCTTCTTCTGAAAAACTCATTTATAGAGCATATTTATGTATTGAGACTTTAAATTATCAAGAAACTATAAAAGAGATAAGAAATCATATTAAAAAGTATGAAGGAATGGTCGAATATGAAAATGAATATTCTGATAATTATGATTGGTATAAAGAAAATGCAGAAGATGTGATGCACGCCCAATTAACAATACGTATTCCAACAAAGCATTATGATGAATTCTTAAATCAAGTAGAAGGTAGTGCAAAAGTCATATCCAAAAATACTTCTATCGAAAATATTACAAAAGAATATAACGATAATAGTGTGCGCATTGAAGCATTCGAAGTACAACAAAAGAGATTGCTTGAAATGATGACTAAAGCAGAAACCATTGAGGAAATGATTGCCGTAGAAACAAGACTTACGGAAGTGCAAACAGAATTAAATATATTAAAGTCTTATCAATCTTCAATGGATACGGATATAGAATATTCACAAATAACACTAAATATTGATGAAGTGAAGAAATATACAGAATCAACATCTTCGTTCTTATCAAAAATCAAAGAAAGATTTATTGAAGGTTTAGAAGGCTTTGTGGAATTTATTGTGAATGTGATATTGGTTGTTGTATATCTATCTCCATTTATTCTAGTTATTGGCTGCGTATTATATATATTAAATAAGAAGAATAAACTGCCACAATTTTTAAAAAAGAAGAAAGATAATGCGTATAATAATGACGAAGAAGGAAAGGAATAAATATGGTATACGCAAACGAAAAATACAGACATTATAAAGGAAATGAATATACGATCATCGCAGTTGGTAAACATACAGAAACGATGGAAGAGATGGTTGTTTATACAGATGGTGACCATATTTGGATTCGACCTTTAGAAATGTTTGAAGAGACAATAGAAAAAGATGGAAAAAGAATAAAGAGATTTGAAAGAATGGATTAACACACCATTCTTTTCATTACTAAATGGTGGTAAGATTTTAATATGGCAAAAAAGAAAAGAAAGTTAAGAATATCAGCAGTTATCAGCTTATTGGCTGTTTTGTTTGTGGTGATATTTGCGATAGTAAAGTTGTTTGATAAACCAAAAACAAATGAAGTAGCAGAAGTTGAAGAAGTGCAAGAAACGCAAGAAGTTGTAGTAGAGGAAACACCAACGCCACAGCCAACAATCAATCCTGAAGAAGATGAAAGATTCTTCGATGTAAATAGTTATTTGGTTGTGGCAAATAAAAAACATAAATTACCAGATGGATATGAACCAAGTGATTTGACAATTCCGAATGTGGAAATGCGATATAACCAATGGTCCTTAAGAGCAGAAGCAAGCACAAAATTAGAAGAGATGTTTGCGGCTGCACAAAAAGATGATGTCTATTTGGTTATGGGTTCAGGATATCGTGGAGAAGATTTCCAAAGTGTTTTATATAACAGTTATTGCGATCAATATGGTTGCGATGTAGCGGATACAATTAGTTCTAGACCGGGATATTCTGATCATCAAACAGGATTAGCTACAGATTTATGTGGGCAAGATGAAAGCTATGATTTATCAGTATCTTTTGAAGAAACAAAAGAAGGTATCTGGTTAAAAGATAATGCCCATAAATTTGGATTTATTATGCGCTATCCAAAAGGAAAAGAAGAAATTACTGGATATGCCTATGAGCCATGGCATTTCCGTTATATTGGAGTAGATGCAGCAACAGAAATATACAACATGGGCGAATTCTATAGTTTTGAGGAATATTATGGAATAAGTGGGGGAGATTATGCTGACTAGAAAAAGAAGAAAGTTAAATATAAAAAATTTGTTGGTGTTATTAGCTCCTATTATTTTAGTAATTGTTTTACTCATAACTTTATTAACAAAAAATAATCCTGCAAAAGAGGAAGTCGCAAAAGAAAATGAAGAAGAAGTTGTAGAAGAAACAAATACAGAAATAGAAGAAGAAAAAGATAAAGTGTCATTTGTGTTTATGGGCGATGGCCTCTTACATGAATCTGTATATATGGATGCACAAGAAAATGGCACCTATAATTTTGATAAACAATTACATTACATCAAAGATATCGCTTCAAAATATGACTTAGCATATTACAACCAAGAAACAATACTTGGTGGAGAAGAATTGGGACTATCTGGTTATCCAACATTTAATAGTCCATTTGAATTCGGTGAATATATGGTAAATAGTGGATTCAATCTTGTCTCTACTGCCAACAACCATTGTTTAGATAAAGGAACAATTGGAATAGAAAATTCACATGAATTTTGGAAGGGACAAAATGGAGTTGTGATGCAAGGAACAAATGTGTCACAAGAGGAATATGATGCGATAGCAACATTTGAAAAGAATGGAATTAAATTTGCGTATTTATCTTATACATATGGCACAAATGGTATTTATCCAGAATATGCATATCAAGTAAATTATTATCGTGACCATGAACAAGAGGTATTAGATAAAATTGCGCAAGCAAAACAAGAAAATGATGTTGTTATAGTCGCAATGCATTGGGGTGATGAATACTCTATGCAAATAAATAATGAACAAGCAACATTGGCTGATGAAATGACAAAAGCTGGGGCAGATATTATAGTAGGCAATCACCCACATGTAATTCAACCTTACCAAATGGTCAATGGCAAACCAGTCTTCTATGCAATGGGGAATCTTATTAGCACACAATTAAATGAAGAAAATCTAGTTGGTATGATTGGTGCATTGGATATTATTAAAGAGAACGACACAATCACTATTGAAAATATTCGATATGATTTAGTATATACAGTGATGGAAGGAACTTATCCAGCATTACGATATAATGTGGAAGTTATCCCATTTTCTAAACTAACGGATGAGCAACTAGCGGATCATGAGGCTATTTATGAGAAATATAAAGCTGTTGTAACATCTTTAGATGATAGTATTGTGTGTGGTGGGATAGAGTAGAGTATAATGGTAAAGCTATGAAAAAAGGATTATTTATAACATTCGAAGGACCAGATGGTAGTGGAAAAACATCTGTTAGTACAGCTGTATGCAATCGTTT
>CACXEN010000110.1 GCA_902766675.1 uncultured Erysipelotrichaceae bacterium | reverse complement strand
GTCGATAAATTAGCATTAAACAATTGGCTTAGTAAAATCGAATATCCAATTACTTTCTTGGATTTTGAGTGGGAAAGATTTGCGATACCACCATATGAAGGAATGCATCCAAATGATGTATTGCCATTTGAATATTCGATACATATTTTAAATGAAGATGGTAGTGTTACAGATAATGTATATCTTTCTATCCATGATGATAGAAAAGAATTAGCTGCTAGTTTAATCAAGGATATACCTGATCATGGCACAATTCTTGCCTATAATGCCGATGGGGCAGAGAAAATACGTATTCAAGAATTGGCTGACCAATTTGAAGAATATAGAGAAAAATTATTGGCAATCAATGAGCGCATTAAAGATCTACAGATGCTATTCTCTACAGGTTGTGTATATGATGTCAAAATGAGAGGACAATGGTCTTTAAAGAGTATTATGGCAATGCTCGATGAAAATGCATACCAACAATTAGATATTCATGATGGTATGGCAGCTGTCTTTGAGTGGCGACATTTAGATTATTTAGATGAAGATGTAGATAAAGAAAAGATTATTGCGAATCTAAAAGCATATTGTGGAATGGATTCTTATGCAATGCTCGTCGTATATCAGTGGTTATGTAAATTAAATAAAAGTTAAAAAATAGAGAAAGTCTGATGATTTTCTCTATTTTTAAGGTTAAAATATAAGTAAGAATAGAACCAAGCACATAATCACATTTATATATTTTGTTGAAAATCGAAAGGAGAAGGATATGCGATTTGAGATTGTAGGCAAAAACATCGAGGTAACCCCAGCAATGCGGGAAAAAATCGAAAAGAAGTTGTCTTCATTAGACAAATATCTTCTGATTGATCCTGAAACAATTGCAAGAGTTGTGGCAAGGGTATACCCAAATTCTCAGAAAGTTGAGGTGACAATTCCTTCCAAAGTGGGTGTACTTCGCACGGAAGTTGTCGATGATGACTTCTATGCGGCAGTGGACTTAGCAATTGATAAATTAGAAGACCAAATTAGAAGACAAAAGACGCGTTTATCAAGAAGACACAAAGAACACTTAGCGACAGCATTTGTGGAAGAAGAAAGCGCAATTGAAGAACAAGAAGATATTCCAGTAAAAACAAAATCTATCGTAGCAACAAGCATGGATTTAGAAGAAGCGATTATGCAGATGGAATTATCTGGACATAACTTCTATATCTACACTGATGAAGAAGAAGACAATGTAGCTGTTGTATATCGTCGCTCAAGTGGCGGATATGGTTTGATTGAAGTAGATAAGGAATAAATGAAAAACCACCAAGTAATTGGTGGTTTCTATTTCTTTAAGAATAGATATTAAACAATAATACAATCAAGTAGATAAGTCCCATCGCAAATGTGCCAGGTAAGATGCTATTGGTTTGATTGTAAGAATAGGAGAGAATACTTACTAAGAAAATGTTATAGACATATGTGCGAATGAATTCACTGAAATGTAATGGTGTAAATACAATTGTAAGTAAGAATCCAAATAGAATTGCGGTAGTTAATACAACCTGCAATTCTTTTTCTTTGATATCTAAATGGTCGGTAATACATTTGAATGTAATATTAACAACACATGATTCAATAAAACTAAAAGCAAATACCATTCCTAGTCGTGCATGACCATATGCGATTAGTGCATCCTTATCCGCAATCAAGATATGTGAGCCAAAGAATCTATTTGCGATAAAGAAGAATATTGCGATAGTGATTAAATCAATCATTACATAAAAGGTGATATCTTTATTTCCAATCGTACGATTGTAATGTAATTCAAATAGATCCCAGTTATACATGATGATTGCAGCACCGATTAGGTTCATAGAAATCATCAAAGCAATCGTTTCTTGCACAACGAAAATATTGATGATTCTTGCAAAGATTGGAATCATCACAAATAGAAATGTTGTAATCACAATATGTTTTAAAGATAACGTTGTGTTTTTCATAAAATACCTATGTTTTATTTTACATGAAAGAAATTAATTCACAAAGTGAAAGAGAACACTTTACCCAAATATAAAAAATATGAATAATGGGAGTGGATAGGCCTATTCTAGAATTGAGGTTAAATTGTGTTAAAAAATAGTTATGAAGAAAATAAGAAGATAATGAAACATATAGGAGACATTTATAAAAAGGCGAAGAAAAGAGTAGACGTATTTCATTTTAACAATTGTATTGAGGAGAATTGGGCTGTATATGATGCAGATAGACAATTAATACATTTGATAGAACGTACACTCAGAGACTGTAATAGTGATACGAAAAATATCATTCAGCATGATTATTTAAGAGTATCTCATAGTCGTTGGTATGAACCGTATTACTCTCGCACTTCGTATTATCGGTTAAAAAAGAAAGCAATTGAAGAATTTTTAACTCTATTGAATATTTAATAATGCAATGCGATTTTGAGTGAGGATGTGGTAAAATAGGAACAGAAAGCATTATGGAAACATATGATAATAACATGCATTAAGGAGGAACAGTAGAATGCTTAAAGGTATTGCGGCATCACAAGGTATTGCGGTTGCAAAAGTTTACAAATTGGAGGCGCCAGTTTTAGAAATTGTGCAAAAAGAAGCCAATCCAGAAGAGGAATTAAAAAAATTAGATGAGGCTTTTCAAAAGACAGTTTCTGACATTGAAAAGATTAAAGAAACTGCATCTAAGACATTAGCACCAGAAGAATTAGCGGTTTTCGATGCACATTTAATGATGGCAAATGACCCAGAATTGCGTTCACAAATTGAAGATATGATTAACAATGATAAAGTGAATGCAGAATATGCGACAGAACAAGTTGCGAATATGATGATATCTATCTTTGAAGGTATGGAAGATGCATATATGAGAGAAAGAGCAGCTGACATTAAGGATGTTACTTTCCGTCTAAAATGTAATCTTTGTGGTAAAGAAATTCCTAACCTAGCAACAATTGATACACCAGTAATCATTGTGGCAAAAGATTTAACACCATCTGATACTGGTTCATTGAATAAGGAATTCGCAAAAGGGTTCGCTACTGAAATCGGTGGTCGTACAAGCCATAGCGCAATCATGGCGCGTTCATTAGAAATACCAGCAGTTGTTGGTGTAACTGGTATCTTGGATGAAGCAAAAGAAGGCGACAGTGTTATTTTAGACGCATTAAATGGTGAAGTTATTTTGAATCCTACGGAAGATCAGGTGAAAGAATACACGGCTAAGGCTGAAGAATTCCTAAAGGAAAAAGAAGCACTCAAAGCTTTAAAAGATAAAGAATCTATTTCTAAAGATGGACATAAAGTATTACTCGTTGGAAATATTGGATCACCTCAAGATGTAGAAGGTGTTCTTGCGAACGGCGGTGAAGGTGTCGGTCTATTTAGAACAGAATTCTTATATATGAAGAGTGAAGATGACTTCCCAGATGAAGAAACACAATATGAAGCATATAAAGCAGTACTTGAAGGAATGGAAGGAAAACCAGTCGTTATTAGAACATTGGATATCGGTGGTGATAAGAAATTAAAGTATTATACATTCGATGAAGAAATGAACCCATTCCTAGGTGTAAGAGCTATCCGTTTCTGCTTAATGAGAAAAGATATTTTCCGCACACAATTACGTGCTTTATTAAGAGCAAGTGCTTATGGAAAACTATGTATCATGTTCCCAATGATTGCGACATTACAAGAATTCCGTGATGCAAAAGCAATCTATGATGAAGAACGTGCTAATTTAATTAACGAAGGTGTTAAAGTAGGTGAAAATGTAGAAGTAGGATGTATGATTGAAATTCCTGCAGCTGCAGTACTAGCAGATGTGCTAAGTAAGGAAGCAGACTTCTTCTCCATTGGAACTAACGACCTCATTCAATACTCCATGGCAGCAGACCGTATGAGTCAACCTGTTTCTTATCTCTATCAGCCACTTAACCCAGCTATCTTACGTCTAGTAAAAATGACAATTGATGGTGCCCACAAGAATGGTAAATGGTGTGGTATGTGTGGTGAAATGGCTGGTGATGAACAAGCAGTACCACTCTTATTAGGACTTGGCTTAGATGAATTCTCAATGAGCGCGACTTCTATCCTCAAAGCAAGACAAATCATTAGTGAATTAAGTTATGAGGATATGCAAAAAATTGCGGAAGAAGCACTACAAAAGGAAACAGCTGAGGAAGTAGAAAGTTTACTATAAAAGAGTGAAAATCCCTGAATTCAATTCAGGGATTTTTTTGTGCCGATAGAGTGCTTTGCTTAAGTTGTCTATAGCATTGAAATAAAAAAAGAGTTGTATTATCATTTATTTAGAGAAAGCGTTTTCATATATTTAGAATCATAGGAGGGAATATGAAAAAACTATTAAAGTTATTTTTAGCGAACGCTATGGCATTTAGCCTTGTTGCATGTAGTGGTGGGGGTACTGATACTCCTGCAGAACAACCAGCAGATGAATCATCAACTGGTACAGATGGAATGGAAGAGCTAATTGCTGCTGCTCAAGAAGAAGGTGAACTTATTGTTTACGGCTCATGTGAAGAAGAATATTTAGCAGCTGCTGCAGAACACTTCCAAGAACTTTATGGAATTCAAGTACAATTCCAAAGATTATCAACGGGTGAAGTTCAAGCAAAGATTGAAGAAGAAAATGGTAATCCTAGTGCTGACGTTTGGTTCGGTGGAACAACTGATCCATATAATGAAACAGCTGTAGCTGGTTTATTAGAACCATATGAAGCTAAGAATGCATCTCATCTATTAGAAGATACATTCCGTGATGCAGATGGTAACTGGTATGGTATCTATAAAGGTATCTTAGGTATCATGGTAAACAAAGATGAGTTAGAAAGATTAGGACTTGATGCACCAAAAGATTGGCAAGATCTACTCGATCCTAAATACAAAGGACTCATTTGGTCTTCAAACTATAATACTGCTGGTACAGCAAAACTTGTCATCAACACAATGATTCAAAAATATGGACATGATGAAGGTATTCAATATCTAGTTGACTTAGATAAGAATGTTCAAGTTTATACAAAATCAGGTTCAGGTCCATCTAAGAATATCGGTACAGGCGAATGCGTTATCGGTATTGGTTTCTTACATGATGGAATTACACAAATCGCAGATAATGGTTATGAAAACATCGATTTAATAATTCCAAGCTCTGGTACATCATATGAAGTTGGTGCTACAGCCATCTTCAAAGGAGCAAAACACCCTAATGCTGCGAAGTTATGGATTGAATATGCACTATCTCCAGAGTGTGTAGAATTAGCTGATACAGTTGGTTCTTACCAATTCTTAGTTATTGATAATGCAGAACAACCAGAACTAGCTACAGAGTTTGGTCTCGACCCAACAAATGTAATGAAATACGACTTCGAAGATGCTAAGAATAACACATCTACTTATGTAGAAGAAGTTATGGAAGCTCTTGGTGGTGGAGACGATAGATTCCAAGAAGAATAATATAATTGTAAATTAGTGAAAGTAAGCGGGCAGGATCTTACTCTGTCCGCTTCTTTGTATATGTTGAAAGGGGATGAATATGGCAAAGAGTCAAGGACAAGCTCTGGATCGCAAGAAATTCTATGCTGATCCTATAATGGTTACAACTATTGTAGTGTTAATTGTCTTTTTAACATTGTTTATCTTATATCCATTAGCAATCTTATTGGTGGATAGCTTTATTACTGGTGATGGAATTACGCTGAATGTTTTTAAACGTGTACTTGCGATGTCACAGTTTAGAACAGCGATTACGAATACACTGAAAGTAGGATTCTTGGTAGGCATCTGTTCTGCGTTCATTGGATTATTGTTTGCCTATGTGGAAGAGTATGTACAACTGAAGACCAAGTTCTTATCGGGTTTATTTAAAGTAATTAGTATGCTACCGGTAGTGTCGCCGCCATTTGTGTTATCACTATCAATGATAATGCTATTTGGTAAAGCAGGTATTATTACGCGTTTCATACTACAAATCTATGACAATAATGTTTATGGATTCTGGGGTATCGCTATTGTTCAAACGCTTACCTTTTTCCCAGTTTGTTACATGATGATGAAGGGGCTATTGAAGAATATTGATCCTTCTTTAGAAGAGGCAGCGCGTGATATGGGTGCATCTAGATGGAAGGTTTTCACAACTGTTACGTTACCACTAATTCTTCCAGGTCTAGGGAATGCCTTCTTAGTTACTTTTATTGAAAGTATTGCGGACTTCGCTAACCCAATGATTATTGGTGGTTCCTACGACACACTGGCGACATCTATCTACTTACAGATTACCGGTGCGTATGATAAAAATGGTGCATCAGCAATGGCAGTGGTTTTACTTTGTATAACATTGTTTATGTTTATCGTACAAAAATATTATTTAGAAGCGAAAAGCACTGCGACTTTAAGTGGTAAAGCAAGTCGTCAAAGAATGCTTATAACGGATAAGAGTGTAACGATGCCATTAACGATTTTATGTTCCTTATTTGCGTTATTCGTTGTGCTTATGTATGTTTGTGTTCCATTTGGCGCAATGTTTAAGACATGGGGATATGACTTCCATTTGACTTTCAAATGGTTTGGTCTAGTTTTCAGTAGATATAAAGGATTTAAGGCCTTCACCGATTCTTTCTTATTATCGTTAATTGCCTCACCGATAACTGCTTTACTTTCGATGATTATTTCTTACTTAGTTGTAAAGAGAAATTTCAGATCAAAAGGATTTATTGAAGCAGTTTCAATGCTAGCGATGGCAGTTCCTGGAACGGTTTTAGGTGTTGGTTATATTAGAGGCTTCTCAGCCGGAGTATTTAGAAGTGGATTCTTGCAAGGACTTTATGGAACGGGTGCACTTCTTGTGATTGTATTTATTGTGCGCTCATTACCGACTGGAACACGTAGTGGTATATCAGCGCTAAGACAGATTGATAAGAGTATTGAAGAATCAGCATATGATATGGGTGCAGATAGTTTTAAGGTATTTATGACGGTTACTTTACCACTGATCAAAGATAGTTTCTTATCAGGTTTAGTTACAGCCTTTGTTAGAAGTATTACAGCTATTAGTGCAATCATCTTATTGGTTACACCAAAGTTCTTATTGATTACTGTACAGATTAATGAGTTTGCGGAAAAAGGTGCATATGGACTAGCATGTGCCTTTGCGACGATATTAATACTAATTACTTATACATCAGTAGTATTAATGAATGTTTTCATTAAACACTTCGGCACAAGTAAAGCTATTAGGGAGGAATAATTATGGCAAAAGAGAAAAAAGGAGTTCGCTTAGAACATATATCCAAGATCTATCAAGATCCCAAAACAGGAAAAGATTTTTATGCGGTAAAAGATACATCTTTAGATATTGAACCAGGTAGCTTCGTGACATTATTAGGTCCATCTGGCTGTGGTAAAACGACAACATTGAGAATGATTGCTGGGTTTGAAAGTCCAGATGAGGGAGAAATCTATCTTGGGGAAGAGCCAATCAATGAATTAACACCTAATAAGCGAGATACTGCAATGGTCTTCCAAAGTTATGCTTTACTTCCACACTACAATATCTTTGATAATGTAGCCTATGGCTTAAAGCTAAGAAAGGTGGATAAAGCTACCATTCAAGAAAAGGTCATCAATATTTTAAAACTAGTTGGCTTAGAAGGAATGGAAGGAAGAATGACAAACCAATTATCTGGTGGTCAACAACAACGTGTTGCTTTAGCGAGAGCACTTGTATTAGAACCTGGTGTCTTATTGTTTGATGAACCTTTATCAAACTTAGATGCGAAATTAAGAGTTTCAATGCGTACAGAAATAAGACGTATCCAACAAGAAGCTGGTATTACCGCAATTTATGTTACACATGACCAATCAGAAGCAATGGCGATTTCCGATAAGATTATTATTATGGATAATGGTGTTGTATCACAAATGGGAACACCACAAGAAATCTATTATCATCCAGATAATGAATTCGTGGCTGACTTTATTGGTGAAGCAAATTTCTTAAGAGGTAAAATGACATCATCAAACACAGTTGAAGTCGAAGGAATCCAAATTGAATTAAATGAAATTGGTGGAAAGAATGTGGGAGATGAATGCTCACTTGTATTACGTCCTGAAGCAGCTGTTGTGGCAGATGAAGGGCAATTACCATGTGATGTAATTCTAAGTTGCTTTATGGGTAGTTACCAAAACTATCATGTCATGGTAGG
>CACXEN010000109.1 GCA_902766675.1 uncultured Erysipelotrichaceae bacterium | reverse complement strand
CCAAAAGTATCGTTATATTGTTTGAACATATCTACATCAATAATTCCAATACCAAATTGTTCTTTGGCTTCTGCTGCTTTTTCAAATCTTTCCGTTAGTTGTTTATTCATTGCATTACGATTTGGAAGATTTGTGAGCGAATCAGTATTTGCTTGAATTTGTAAAACTCTATTCTCTTCATGCGCTTTACTTCTCTCTTTAGAAATGTTTACTGCCATATCAGAAAACTCAATCGCATATTTTCTTAAGCGAGCCGCATTATCTTTTTGTTTCTTTAGGATGTCATGTTGCTCATATAAACATGTCTTCAACTTTTTACGATCATTCACTCTTTCGTAATATCGTGTTTCTAGTGAATAGTATCTAAGAATGTTTGTAAAATTATCTCCTTCTTTTAATACTTTCGTTTCTTTCAATAATAGTGCTGCTTGTTTAATTAGATTCTTTTCCATCATCGCTTCAAACATCATTTCAAGCTCAAAAGTGACTCCTAATAAGTCAGTTGTTGTAGAACCTTTCCATATCTTAAATAATTCTTTTAATCTCTTATTTAACTCTTTCTCATCATCTCTTAATAAAGCCAAATATATCAAAGAAAGAACATAATAAGCATCGCATAATTCTTTTTCTTCTTTACTTGCCAAGTCGTAATTTTTTTGGATTTGATCAAAAGCTTTTTGAACACCTTTTTCATCTCTTAAAATAAATGATGCCAATGATTCATCTGCATAAGTAATAATCATATTGTAGTGATATACATGCAAATCCTTAAATTTACGAATTATTTTAACGGCTTCTCTTAGCATCACTCTTCCATGCTTTGTATCACCAAGTTCCAGAAGTAGTCTTCCTGCATTTGCGTCGATAATACCAGGTAATGCAATACCTTCTACTTGTTTAGATGCATGTACTGCAAGTTTAAAGTAAGCATATGCAATATCATAACAGCCTAAATCTTGCGCATCATATGCCAATAAATTATATGCTCCACCCAAATATTCCTTATTATCGCTTCTCAATAAGTATTTGATTGCAATCTGTAAATTCTTATGGAACTTCTTTAAGTCTTGACGAGTGAAATAGTAAAAATAAGCAAAACGATAATAAGCATAGCCCAAAAGACTATTATCATTTTCTCTTTTTCCAATCCTTACTAATTCATCGATTACATTAACTGCTTCAGCACTTCTTTCCCCAAGCAATTTCATGAGCGTACGATTTAAGGAATCCACTTTTTGTTTGGTGTCTACTTCGCTCATGATGAATAAAACCTCGATAACTTCCTTATCAAAATAACGTCCCCCTTTTTCTTTTTGCTACCTTCCTTAGCACCATAAAGGGCCGCATCTGCTTCTGTTAAATATTCCCAGTATTTAGATTTTAATCTTGGTACGTCATTACAAATGCCTTGTGATACATTGACTGGTAAACTTATTTTTTCACCATCTGCTTTTATTTCTATTTTCGCAATGGCTTCTCTTAATTCCGTTGCAATCTTTTTTATCTCACTATCTTTCATTCCTTGATAAATTATTACAAATTCATCTCCACCATAGCGTGCGCAGAAAATACTATACTTTTTAGAAAAATCACTTAGTACTTTTCCAATTTTCTCTAAACAAATATCACCAACACTATGGCCATAGATATCATTAAAGTCTTTGAAATCATCCACATCCATGATTTCAATACCAATTGATTCTCTATTTAAATGTGCTTTTTCCAATTGGATTGCGAATTCTAAATCTAGTGCATGTCGATTTGGAATATTCGTTAAAGGATCGGTTAAAGCTTGTATCTGCAATATTTCATTTTCTGAGCGTACATTTATTTCTTCTTCACGCAATTCATCAATTAAGCGAACCAATTCTAGTGAGCACTTATATATCTTTTGTTGTTCTTCTTTTTGCCTAATTAAGATTTGATGTTGTTCTAATAAGCTATCCAACAAAGCTTTTTCATCATGTATCGCATTATAATAGTCGACTTTAAGTTCAACGAGAAGTCTTTGTGCATGTGTAACACCTGAATCATTAACACCTTTTTCTATGCTTTCAATAATTTTTCCAACTTTTCTATTGAACTTCGTCTTCAAAAGATCTGTGCAGAATATACTAATATCAGTAATATATTCAAATGCATTTTCATATTTTAAATCTTCAACGATTTTATCTATTAAATATTCCGCATCATCATACTTCTTTTCTACAAGTGCTAATCTTACTTCAAAGAATTTATACACTGGTGCTGCATATTGTAATATGCTTTGATTACTTTCAAGATAAAGCTTTTGTGCTTTCTCTAAGACTTTTCTTGCAGTTTCATAGTCTTTTAAAGCAATCGCACTCAATCCTTCACTGGTATATGAAATTAGCATATTTCTTTGGTATAGCAAATTGTTTGCGCCTTTATTTAAAAACTTTCTACTCATCTTGATATACTTAATCGCTTGTTTATAATCACCCATCTCATAATAAAGATTAGAAAGATTACCTATCACAATACCTTTTGTTGCAGAATCATCATCACCTATGAATTGCTTGGCATTCATATAATAGCTATATGCTACTTCAAACAAATCATTGAACTGCGCGTAAATACCAAAAAGATTATATGATTTCGCTAACATTTCATTATCATTTGTACGGAGTGAGTGATAGATTGCTTCTTTTAGGTTTTTATAAAACAAACTAAAATTGCCGCAATCGTAATACCAAATTGCAGAATAGTAATAAACAATATTCAATAAATATTCATCATCTGAATCCAACCCAACATTTTTGATTGATTCCAGTTTTCTTAACGCCCCCGGTTTTCTTTCAACAACGAAGCGCTCCCCTTCACGTATCAATTGTTGTGTCATTTTATTGTATCGCGACAAGTCCATATAGATATAACCCCAAAATATTCTATAGCTACTACTAGGTTAATTATACATCAATTATATCTATATGAAAAAGGGACTATCTCAACGATAATCCCTATTTAGATAATCTGTTCTAGTTATATTTCTTTCTTAAATATATACTTCCTAGACTTATTACAAGCATTGCTATACATAAGAACATATATTCTTTTGTATGTAGAGTATCACCAGATTCAGGTGTAGTTTCTTCCTTTTCAGGTTTTGGTGGCACTGGATTTTTTGTGTATACCACATGGATTGTTACATCCTGTAAATTGTTTGGATCGATATTCCATGCTGCCACATTATTTGTATTTGGTGTCCAACCATCTACTTTCGGAACGGGTACTGCTCCATAATCCCCACTAACAATTTTCCATTCGCTATATTCTGTTTTTTCAGTTCCTGGATAATATGTTTTTGTTCTTTGGACTGTAACTGTTTGGACTACCGTCTTAGCTACTTGTTTTCCATCTGGAGTATATTCCGTAAATGTGATTGTTCTTGTTGCTGTCTTTTCTTCTGTTGTTACAACAGGTGGTAATGTGACATTTGTGAATTCATAAACCATGTTTTCATCATCTTTCACATCAAGACTCTTATCATGTT
>CACXEN010000108.1 GCA_902766675.1 uncultured Erysipelotrichaceae bacterium | reverse complement strand
ATTTCAAAATGAATTATGATTTTAATAATCCTGATTTCACACAGCAGATTGATGTTTTTGCAGCAGATGATGAAACCATATTAATTGTTGAATGTAAATCGTCCGAAGAATTAAACGAAGTACAGTTCAAAAAGGATATTGAAAAATTTCACGGGCAAATGGAAGGGTTAAGGAAATGTGCACTTAAACAGTACCCTGGAAGAAAAGTCAAGTTTATATGGGCTACTCATAATTGCATTATGAGTGCAAAAGATATAAAGAGATTACAAGAATGGGATATTATTTTCTTTAGCGATTCAACAATCCAATATTACAGCGAGTTAGTTAAACATCTAGGCACTTGTTCAAGATACCAACTTTTAGGAAATCTTTTGGCAAATACCGAAATAAAAAATATGCAAAATAAAGTGTTGGCAATTAAAGGTAAAATGGGTGGTCATGAATACTATGAGTTTTCCATTGAACCTGAAAAACTTCTGAAAATAGGATATGTTCTTCATAGAAGCGAAGCAAACAAAAATATGATGCCTACATATCAAAGAATAATAAAAAGGAAAAGATTAAAAGAAGTACAGTCATTCATTAATGATGGTGGCTATTTTCCAAATTCTATTATTATTAGTATTGATAGTGGTGGAAGGAAACTTCAATTTGATGAATCACCTACGAAATTAGATGATTCTATTTCCAAGATTGGAGTTCTTCATCTTCCAAAACGGTATCATTCCGCTTACATCATTGATGGACAACATAGACTATATGGTTATTCTGATTCTGAATACGCCAATAGTAACTCTATTCCAATTGTTGCATTTGTGGATTTAGAGCGTTCGGAACAGTTAAAGCTGTTTATGGACATTAACGAAAACCAAAAATCTGTTTCTAAAACACTTCGAATAACTCTAAACAGTGATATGCTTTGGGATTCTCCAAATCAAAATGAACGTCGAGATGCCATAAGATCCAAGATTGCGCAAATGTGTGGAGAAGAGCAATCATCACCATTATTAGGAAGAGTTGTGATAGGCGAAGATGAAAAAAATAATATAAAATGTATTACAATACAGGCTATTCAATTGGCATTACAAAAATGTTCTTTCTTTTCTACTTTCGCAAAGAACAATATTATTGCCACTAATGGCAGCTTTGACTTAGGGGATAATCAAGCAACTATCGATCGATTCTATCCATTTCTTGAAGGTTGTTTTAAGGCAGTCAAAAATGAATGCGAAACAGAATGGGCGTTAGGTGAACAAGGAATACTTACTATAAATCGTGGTATTCAGGGAATTATTAGGATAATTAACGACATTGTTAATCTACTTATTGCGCAAAACAAGTTATTTCCTCTAACTCAAGATATCGATGAAATGATTAATGAAGTAGAATACTATCTATCGCCATTACTGAATCATATCAACAAGCTAACAGAAGAGCAGAGAATAGAGCTAAAAAGCTTTTATGGTGGTGGAGCAGAAAACAAATATTTGCGCTATTTCCAGAAAGTTATTCACGATTCACTAACCGAATTTAGTCCCGAAGGTTTAGAAGAATACATAGAGAATGCGACAAAGGAATATAATGCGACTTCAAAAGAATACATTTCTGCAATAGAAGAAAAACTTAAAGATGTTATTGCTGAAGCACTACAAGAGTATTACGGCGACAAATGGTTAATTAAAGGATTACCTAAAACAACATATAAAGAAGCAGAAAAAGCTGCTAGTGATAAAAACTATGAGCTGTTATCCAATGACGAGGAATCAGACATTGAGCCCTGGGACTGTATAAGTTTATCTGATTGTAAAGACATTGTTGTCTATTCGCATAACTGGAGCGAAATATTTGAATCGATTATAACAAGGCCCGAAGATCAGAAACTTTCCACCAAAGAGCAAAAGACCGAGTGGATTAGTACAATTAGCAAGGAAAAGAATAGGCTTTCAAAATCAACGTATAGCGTTCCAAAATCGTCTTTTGAATTAATAAGCAGTATTTATGCTTGGTTAGTTGGAACTGAATAAATTGTAGTAGCGCCTTTATCTTAACCGAAAAAGGCGCTACTTTTCTCAAGAGCCAATCACACATACACCATAGCCGCATAAATCGGCTCTCTCGCACACAGGCGATCCATATTCTCCAGACCTCTCGCTTTTGCAAGATCACCGACCACCACAGCTCTGAGATACTCTGTATCATTTTTGAGCATCTTTCCGACATAGCCCTCATAGACACCCGCTACGGGACGGTCAATCTCGGTCATGTATCAGAGTATTGTACAATCAATGACGGACATTTTCATCATTTCCGAACGATATT
>CACXEN010000107.1 GCA_902766675.1 uncultured Erysipelotrichaceae bacterium | reverse complement strand
CTCCCGTAGGAGTCTGGGCCGTGTCTCAGTCCCAATGTGGCCGTTCACCCTCTCAGGCCGGCTACGCATCATCGCCTTGGTGGGCCATTACCTCACCAACAAGCTAATGCGCCATAAGCCCATCCACCAGTGTTTTGAACCTTTAATAATCAGATCATGCGGTCCGATTACCTATCCGGTCTTAGTCCCCGTTTCCAGAGATTATCCCAGTCTTCGTGGGTAGGTTGCTTATGTATTACTCACCCGTTCGCCTCTTTTCCACACCTAGCAAGCTAGTTGTTTCCTCGATCGACTTGCATGTATTAGGCACGCCGCCAGCGTTCATCCTGAGCCAGGATCAAACTCTTCATTTGATTTAAGCTCATACTCTTATTGAGTATTATTTCCTAATTGAATTGACGTTTTGATGTGTTTTTCGCCATACATTTATATAGCTTTCCTATTCAGTTTTCAAAGATCTCTGCACACACGTTCACCGCGCGTGCTTTAAGATATTATCACTATTGGTATATGGTGTCAACAAATTTTTAACATTTTTTTTAAAAATTTTTTTACTTTATTTTTCGATAGTAAAAGATCCCTTAAAACATTCATGCATGGACATGTCCCAAAAGTGCTAAAAGCTCGCATTTTTGTTTAAAAAATTATCTAAAATTACTAGTTCATATATGCATAATTTCTTATAAAAAATTTTTTTATTTTTTTAAAAAAAATATGAAAAAAGGTATGCATATGCATACCTTTCAACGTTATTCTTCGTTTTCTTCTTCACTAACAACTTCAGTATTTACTTCAGCTTCTACTTGTGGCTCAACTGTTTCACTTCTTCCGACTACTTCTTCTGGAAGTTTCACTGTTGTTGCTTCTTCAAGTTCTCTTGCTTTTTCTTCACGCACTTCACGTAATTCATTTGCGCGCTTTTGAATACGTCTTGTTGTTTCGCGATCGAAGTTTCTACCAGTACCTGCTGGAATTAACTTACCGATAATAACATTTTCCTTTAGACCTTCTAGCTTATCTACCTTACCACGAACAGCTGCGTCTGTTAGAACACGTGTTGTTTCTTGGAAAGATGCTGCAGATAGGAAGGAATCTGTTTCAACTGCTGATTTAGAAATACCAAGTAAGATTGGTCCAAACTTCGCAGGTGTTTTACCTTGATCGAATACTTCGTCATTAATTTCCGTCATACGTGTGAGCGATAATGTTTGTCCTGCGGATAATCCACTATCGTTACCGTCAATAACGATGACTTTCTTCAACATTTGTTTAATCACTACTTCTAAGTGTTTATCAGAAATATCAATAGATTGTGCAGAATATACTTTCTTAACTTCTTTTAGAATATATTCTTGAACAGCTCTAACACCAGCTACTTCTAATAATTCTTTAGGAGCGATTTGACCTTCTGTTAGTTTTTCACCAGCATGTACTTTTGTGCCAACTGTCATCCAAGGTCTTACGACTTGTGTTAAGTCACACTTATGTTCGATTGTGTCATTGTCATTTGATACTGTCACAATCTGACCTGTATTACTGTCGTTTTCTCTAATCTCAGTGATTTCACCATCAATCTTAGAAATAACTGCAACACCTTTTGGTGTACGTGCTTCAAACAATTCTTCAACACGAGGTAAACCTTGTGTGATATCACCAGTTTGAGTCGCAACACCACCAGTATGGAAGTTACGCATTGTTAGCTGTGTACCTGGTTCACCAATAGCTTGCGCAGCCATGATACCAATTGCTTCACCAACTTCTACTATATTACCAGTAGCCATATTTCTACCATAACACTTCACGCAGATGCCATTTGTGCTTTCACATGTGAAGATATTACGAATATATGCTTCTGTAACACCAGCTTCCACTACTGCTTTTGCTAAGTCTTCTGTAATATATGTGTCTTCTTCAACAATAACTTTCTTTGTCTTAGGATCCACAATATCTTGTTGTGCATAACGACCTAAGATTCTGTCATAGAACGATTCAATCATTGAATTGTTTTTCTTATCTTTAATATCACTTACAAGATAGCCTTTATTTGTACCACAATCTTCTTCATTAATAATGAGTTCTTGTGCTACGTCAACGAGACGTCTTGTTAGATAACCTGATTCCGCAGTCTTTAACGCAGTATCTGTTAGACCTTTACGTACACCGTGTGTAGAAATAAAGAACTCAGATACGCTCATTCCCTCACGGAAACAAGAGTAGATAGGAACCTCAATAATTGAAGGTTGATATTCTTTTTTAGATTTGGACTGTGTAGGACGTGCCATTAGACCACGCATACCAGCAAGCTGTGTAAAGTGGTTCTTATTACCACGGGCACCAGAAATCGCCATCATATTGATTGGGTTCATTCTTGGTAAAGATGTCATGAGTGTATCACCCACGTTATCTTTTACATCAGACCATAGTTGTGAGAATGCTCTTTCCCATTCTTGTGGAGTTAATAAACCTCTATCACGTAAAGCATTGAGTTCTTCACTCTTTTCTCTACCCTCACCAACGATTTCTTCTTTGTGAGGCGCAACAGAGATATCACTTAAGGCAACTGTCATTCCAGCAAGTGTGGAATATAAGTAACCCATATCCTTTAGACTATCTAGGATATCGCTTGTGCCATTTGTCTTATAGCGATCAAATACAGCAGCGATTAAGTTTCCTAAGTCTTTCTTCTTAAATTCATCTGTTACACTACGTTTTTCTAACTCTTCTTTGATATTAGTTCCACTCGGAACGAAATCACGATCAGGAGTCGCAACGAGTGTTTCTTCTGTTACTTCATTTAAGTATGGGAAGTCGCTTGGGAAGATTTGGTTGAAGATAATCTTACCAACAGATGTTAATAGATACATTTCATTTTGTTCATCTGTAAAGCCATCTTTATTGAGAGACTTCGCAGGTAATGCAATACGAGAATGTAAATGAACAACACCAGTTTGGTAACCCATTAATACTTCATTTGGATCTTTGAATAAATGACCTTCATTGTCACCATATCTTCTCCATCTTTGTGCTTCTACTTTTTGACCCAATGCTTCTAAAGCATCAGCCTTTGCGTAGAATTCATCTTTTGTTTCTTCCATATTTAGATAGAAGTTACCAAGTACTAAGTCTTGGCCTGGAGTAACGATAGGTTTACCATCCTTAGGACCAAGAATGTTGTTAGAACCTAACATTAATACTTCAGTTTCAGCACGTGCCATCTCACTTAATGGGAGGTGAACAGCCATCTGGTCACCATCGAAGTCCGCATTGAATGCAGGACATACAAGTGGATGCACACGAATTGCACGACCTTCAACTAATTTAGGGAAGAATGCTTGGATACCAAGTCTATGTAATGTAGGTGCACGGTTTAGGAATACTGGGTGATTTGCAATAACTTGCTCAACAATATCCCAAACACGTTCATCCTGTCTTGCAATTAACTTTTCTGCAGTCTTTGGATTAGACGCAATTTGTTGTAGAACCAATTCGTTAATCACAAATGGTTTATACAATTGAATTGCCATTTCCTTTGGTAGACCACATTGCCACATTTTTAGAGTTGGACCAATTGCGATAACTGAACGACCAGAGAAGTCTACACGTTTACCTAATAAGTTTTGTCTGAAACGACCTTGCTTACCTTTTAGAGAGTGAGATAGAGATTTTAGAGCTCTACCACCTGCTCCAGTAATTGGTTTACTTCTACGTCCATTATCAATTAGGGCATCAACTGCTTCTTGTAACATACGTTTTTCGTTTTGTACGATAATCGCAGGTGTTCCAAGTTCAAGTAATTTCTTTAAACGATTGTTACGTGTGATAACACGACGATATAAATCATTTAAGTCACTTGTTGCGAATCGACCACCATCTAATTGAAGCATTGGTCTTAAATCTGGTGGAATAACAGGAAGTACTGTCATTACCATCCATTCTGGTTTGTTTTCAGAACCTCTAAATGCTTCTACTGTTTCTAAACGCTTGATTAACTTCTTACGCTTATCACCAGTTGCTTTATCAAGCTCTTGCATAATTTCAGCATATTCTTTTTCTACGTCTACTTGTTCAAGTAATGTTCTAACAGCTTCTGCACCTGTTTGTGCTACGAAGCTACCAGGACCGTAGATTGCTGTGTTTTCACGATATTCTCTTTCAGAGAGAATTTGTTTATAAGCTAGCTTTGTATCTCCTGGATCTGTAACAATCCAGCTTACGAAATATACAACTTCTTCTAGATTCTTTGGTGGAACATTTAGAAGTAAGCTCATTCTTGATGGAATACCTCTTAAATACCAAATATGTGCTATTGGAGCTGCCAATTCAATGTGCCCCATTCTTTCACGACGAACACTAGATTTTGTAATTTCTACACCGCATCGATCACATACTACACCTTGGTAACGGATTTTCTTATATTTACCACAAGCACATTCCCAGTCTTTTTGTGGGCCGAAAATTCTCTCGCAGAATAAACCGTCACGTTCTGGTTTTTGTGAACGATAGTTGATTGTTTCTGGTTTCTTTACTTCACCATAGGACCAAGAAAGAATCTTCTCAGGTGATGCTAGACCAACTTTGATTGCATTAAAGTTATTAATATTCATGTCTTGCACCCCCTATTCTTCTGAGAAGTCATCGAATCCGACTTCTGCTGCTTCTGGAATCTCTTCTTCAAGTTCATCCTTGATTGTTAAGTCACCAACATTTTCTTCATCTGTGACATAGTTTTGTCTAGATAGATCTAATGTTGTTTCTTCTTTGAGTTCTTCTTGTTCCATTTGTTTTAGATCCATTTCATTTCCGTCATCATCCATCATACGTACATCAATTGCTAATGCTTGTAATTCATGTACTAATACTCTGAATGATTCAGGGATTCCTGGATTTGGTAAATTTCTACCTTTCACGATGGATTCATAAGTCTTTGTTCTACCCATGATATCGTCTGATTTCACAGTTAAGATTTCTTGTAATGTGTTAGCTGCACCATATGCTTCAAGTGCCCAAACTTCCATTTCACCAAATCTTTGTCCACCGTTTTGTGCCTTACCACCAAGTGGTTGTTGTGTAACAAGTGAATATGGACCAGTTGCACGAGCATGTAATTTATCATCAACCATGTGTGCCAACTTAATCATATACATGACACCAACCGCAATTGGTTCATCATATACCTCACCTGTCAAACCATCTGTTAGTAAGTACTTATGGTCTGTGCCAGCTTCTTTCATGATGTCTTCTAAGTCTTGATTAGATACACCATCGAAGACTGGAGTCGCAAACTTCACGCCCAATTTCTTCGCTGCCATACCTAAGTGAACTTCTAATACCTGTCCGATATTCATACGAGAAGGAACACCGAATGGATTTAACATAATATCAATTGGTGTACCATCTGCCATATATGGCATATCTTCTACAGGATTGATTCTAGAAATGACACCTTTATTACCGTGTCTTCCGGCCATCTTGTCGCCTTCAGAAATCTTTCTCTTTTGTACGACATATACTTTTACTACTTCATTTACACCTGGTGGAAGTTCATGGTCTTCTTTACGTGTGAATACACGTACAGAATGCACGATACCCGCACCACCGTGTGGAACCTTTAGAGAGTTATCTCTAACTTCTCTACTCTTCTCACCGAAGATTGCTAATAATAGTTTTTCTTCAGGTGATACTTCACTTTGTCCCTTAGGTGTTACTTTACCTACAAGAATATCTCCTTCTTTTACTTCTGCGCCGACCATGACGATACCACGACCATCTAGATTACGGCATGCACTTTCCGCAACGTTAGGAATATCTCTTGTGATTTCTTCCGCACCTAATTTTGTTTCACGACATTCGATATCATATTCTTCAATATGTACGGATGTATAGTAGTCTTCTGACTGCATTCTTTCAGACATGATGATGGCATCTTCATAGTTATAACCATGCCATGTCATAAATGCGATTGTTACGTTTTGACCTAATGCCAATTCACCATCTTGCATCGCTGGACCGTCTGCTAAGATGTCACCACGTTCAACTTTTTCGCCATTGTATACAATTGGTTTTTGGTTGAGACATGTGCTCGCATTTGATCTTCTGAATTTTGTTAATTCATATGTATGTTCGTTGCCATCTTTTTCTTGTACAACAACTTTTTCTGCATCAACGTATGTTACTGTACCTGGCGCAGTTGCTACACATGCAGCACCTGAGTCACGCGCAATAACATGTTCCATACCTGTTCCAACATATGGACTATGTGGATTTAATAGAGGTACAGCTTGTCTTTGCATGTTGGCACCCATTAGGGCACGTGTACAGTCGTCGTTTTCTAAGAATGGTACACACGCAGTTGCTACAGATACGATTTGACGAGGAGATACGTCCGCGAAATCTACTGTGTTTTTATCTGCCATAACAGTATCACCAGCAATACGAGCTACGACTCTATCACCAATTAACTTACCATCTTTGATCTCGTTAGCTTGCGCAATAACGTGATCGTTTTCTTCGTCTGCAGGCATGTATACAACTTCATCCGTTACAACACCTTTCTTAACCTTACGGTATGGTGTTTCAATAAAGCCATATTCATTTACCTTTGCGTATGTTGTTAGATAACTAATCAATCCAATGTTCGGACCTTCTGGTGTTTCAATTGGACAGATTCTTCCATAGTGTGAGTTATGAATATCACGTACTTCGAATCCTGCACGTTCTCTAGTTAAACCACCAGGACCAAGTGCAGATACACGACGTTTATTACTTAATTCAGCCAATGGATTTTGTTGGTCCATAAATTGCGACAATTGTGATGAAGAGAAGAACTCTTTAATTGCTGCAGTTAATGGACGAATATTTGTTAGTTGTTTTGGTGTTAAAGAGATTAAGTCAGTAATAGACATTCTTTCTTTAACTACTCTTTCCATTCTGCTTAAACCAATACGGAATTGGTTTTGAATTAATTCACCAACAGTACGGATACGACGATTACCGAGCATATCGATATCATCTGTTGTACCAACACCATCGAACATTGTTAATTCATAATTGTATAAAGCATACATATCACTCATTGTGATAGTGTGTTTATCTTCTAATGGATCATTACCGATAAGTTTTACAATATGTCCATCTTCTTGTTTGATTTTGATTTCTTGCACACAAGCACCAACTAACCAAACAGTCACATTCTTAGAACGTGTTGCCTCAGCTACGATAGCTTCTTCATTTTCAGCACTCATCTTCATAACTGGCATTTCTGGTATATATCTTTCGCATAGATAGTTACCATCTTCATCACAAAGATCAGCACCTTTTTCTGTAACACGACCGATGACATATAAACGAGAACCATAATTTAGTACTGCTTGTACATTATCGTTAGTCACATTTACTGGTTGTGCAATAATACCTGTAAAAACTGTTACTTCACTGAATTCTCTTGCAATAGCTTTTACATCTTCTGGTGTTAATACAGCACCAAGTTCTAATTGTGTTTTTTCACTCTTACCATCTAAGTCAGTAGCTAATACTCTACCAACTAATGCGCTTGTATCTTTTGTGGATACAACAACTTTATTTGGGTGAGAGAAAGTATGTACGAAAGGTAAAGCACGTGTATTAATACCTTTATATATTTCGTCTCTTAATTCGTTTCTTGCGCCCTTATCTATACGTGCATTCTTCTTCGCAAGTAATTTGCCATCAGCACTATATAAATCTTCTGCTAAACGATTACCTTCCATACGATCTAAGATATTTAACTTTTTCTTAGATTTATATCGACCTGCTTTTGTGAGGTCATAGCGACGATAGTCAAAGAACTTAGCATCCATCAAACTCACTGCACCATCAATAGTCGCAATTTCATCTGATCTTTGGTTTTCATAGACGCTAAGTAATGCTTCGTTTGTTGTCTTTGTTTTATCTGCAGCTAATGTATTCTTTACCTCTTCGTAATTTCCAAATACAGATGTATATAACAACATGTAATCATTTTGGAATTCACGCTCTTCTTCAGGTACTACAACATCATCATGTACTTCGAAATTCATTGCTTTTAGGAATTTCTTCATAGCTGTTGTATCGAATGCATCTTCACCTTTTTGTAAATTCAAAGACATACCAATCGCTTTGAAAAGAATCGAAGAAAGTACTTTTCTTTTTCGATCGATTGATACGTTTAGAATTCTTCCAAGTGCTGCTTTCTTATCATCACTCATGAATTCAAGCCAAGTACCACGACTTGGAATTAATTCACAAGTATATGTATCTCTACCTGTACGCTCTTCACTTAAGATGTCAAAATAAGCACCTGGTGAACGTACGATTTGGGATACAATGACACGTTCTGCACCATTAATAATAAATGTTCCAGTTGGTGTCATTAATGGGAAGTCACCTAAGAATACTTCTTCCCATTTTGTCATCACTTCGCCAGTTTCTGGATCCATTACTTCTAGTTCCATCTTGGCTTTTAGTGGTGCACTATAATTCACTTCTCTATATTTACATTCTGAAAGTGAATACTTTGGTTCGCCAAATTCATAATCTAAGAATTTTAGACGAATGTTGCCGGCGAAGTTGCTGATTGGATAAATATCATCAAACACTTCTTTAATGCCGTCTTTTAGAAACCATTCATAAGCTGCTGTTTGAATCTCTACTAGATCTGGTAAATCTAGTGAGCTTGAAACCTTTGAATAGTCTCTACGAATCGCTTTGTTGCCATAATGCACAACGTGGTATGTCTGTTTATTAGTCATTCTCGCCATCCTTTCGTTTTGCATCCTGAATAAACGCCAAAAAGGGCATAAAGACCCTACCCTATTTTCGTTTCTTCTGCGATTTACTATAATATCATATCATTTGTCAATGCGTCAATTTGAATTTTTATGGCTTTTTAGCACCCAATACCCTTTATTTTTTTCAACCACTTCGCAGTTATCAAATACTTCTATTAGTTTCTTTACTGCGCTTTCTGCTCCTTGCTTCTTTCGAATCACAACATAAAGGATTCCATTTTCGGCTAAGTACCCAGATGCATCTTCAAACATTTTGTAAATGACTGTTTTGCCTGCGCGTATTGGTGGGTTGGTTACGATGATATCAAATGTATCTTTCACATTTTCAAATCCATTCGATTCGTAAGCTACCCCTTCAATTTGATTCTTTTGGCAATTTAGATTTGTTAATTCAACCGCCCTAGGATTAATGTCTGTTAATTGAATTTGCAGTTTTGGGAAAACATATTTCAAAACTATCCCCAAAACTCCATAACCACAGCCTAAATCAAGCAATTTCCCAGATAGATCTTCATGACTCAATACTTCCAAGAATACTTGGGTACCTCTATCAATATCTGTTTTGGAAAAAACTCCTTTATCTGTAGTGAATGTAAATAAATGCCCCGAAAACCGGAAAGAATGGTCCTTCCGGTTTTCTTCAAGATTGCGGTTGTCTGTGAAATAATGATCCAGAAAGACCACATCCTCTCTAGGGTTTAACTTTCATTTAGACAATTGAATTATTTAAATTCAACAGTAGCACCTGCTTCTGTTAAAGCAGCCTTAATCTTTTCAGCTTCATCCATTGATACATCAGCTTTGATGTCAGCTGGAGCGCCGTCTACTAATTTCTTAGCATCAACTAAGCCTAAGCCAGTTACTTCACGTACTGCCTTAATAACTGCAACTTTTGTATCACCAACATTGCTTAATACTACTGTTACAGAGCTTGGTCCTTCTGCTGCTGCACCACCATCAGCTGGAGCTGCTGCTACAGCTACTGGAGCCGCTGCGCTTACGCCATATTTATCTTCGATTGCTTTTACTAATTCGTTTAGTTCTAAAATTGTAGCTTCATCAAGATAAGCTAGAATATCTTCTTGTGTTAACTTTGCCATGATTTTTCCTCCTTATTCGGCAGCTGCTTCCTCTGCAGCATCTTCTTTTACTTCTTCAGCAGCTTCTTCTGCTGGTTCTTCAGCTGGAGCTTCTTCACTTGCTTCTTCAGCTGGTTTTTCTTCTGCTACTTCTTCAGTAGCAGCTTCCTCTGCTGGTGCTTCTTCAGCAACCTCTTGAGGAGCAGCTTCTTCTGCACTTCCGTCTGCTGGTCTAGCTTCCGCTACAGCATTAACAGCACGTGCGAAGGAAGAAACTGGTGCATTTAATACAGATAATAGCATTGATAGCATGCCTTCTCTGTTTGGTAGTGCAGATAATTCGTTAATTGTGTTTACATCAACTACTTTACCTTCAACGACACCACCTTTGAGTACAAGTGCTTTGTGTTTTTTAGCAAACTTTGCCATAACACGAGCAGCTGCAGTTTCATCTTCAGCGAATGCGAGTGCATTAGGACCTGTTAGTATTTCCTTAAGATCATCTAACCCCGCAGCTTCAGCAGCTCTTGTTGCCATAGTGTTTTTGTAGACTTTCATCTCAACACCTTCGGCACGTAAGCCTCTACGAAGTTCAGTAATCTCGGCAACACTTAGGCCGCGATACTCAGCAACAACGGTTGAAGAAGAATCTGTTAGTTTGCTTTGAATCTCAGACACAATGCCTTGTTTTGACTCTAATACAGCTTGATTCATTCATTCACCTTCCTTTTCTGTTATCGCATACACATATAGAAAGCCCTCGCGGAAAACGAGGGCTTAAAAAGTTCATATTAAAGATAACTTTTCCTACCTCGGTAACATCATTAAGCTTCCGCCGTTACTGTCTATGGTATTTGATAACGTTAATATATTAAGTCTTTTATATAGTTATTGTCAATAAATTTAGTCTTTTAATTCAGGAAATATTTATCTTGTCTCATCCCATTTACCACTGGCATCTACATGATATTTACCAATCCATTTATCGACTGCCATGGCACCATTTCCTTCAACATAGTAATCGCCAATCCATTTGTTGGCTTGCATGATACCTTTTTCATCCATGTAATACCATTTATTATTAATTTTCTTCCAACCGGTGTGCATTGCACCACTATCTCTAAAGAAATACCACTTACCAGAAAGTTTTTTCCATCCTGTCACCATTTTTCCATCTTGTTCGAGATAGTATTTTCTGCTTCCTCTTACTAGCCAGCCTGTTTGCATGGCACCATCTTGATCAAAATAATACCAAGTGCCATCAATCTTCTTCCAACCAACGGCCATTTCTCCGCTATTTTCAAAGAAATATGTTTCATTGGATATTTCTCTTAAGCCAGTTACCATTACACCATTGGCGTCTAGGAAGTATTTTTTATTATCGACGGTCAACCATCCATATTCTAAAGCACCGCTTTCTTTGAAATGGTACCACTTGCCATCAATCTTCTTCCAACCAGTAGCCATATATCCATCGGATCCAAAATGGTACTTTTTACCATTGATGATGCGCCATTGGCTTTTACAGAATCTACCATTTGGTCTCATGTATCTCCAACCAGTCGCATCACTTTTCCATTTTCCAGAAAGACTTCCAGTTATTTTTCCACTGTTTTTAAATCTACTTTTATCTACATAGATTACATTCTTATCTAATGACTCAGCACTTGTATATTGATGCATAACTGCATTTCTAGATACATCATTTGTCATATTATTTGGATAAGAATTTTGTAATCCCCAATGTGCAATCCAACGATCATAACTATTGCATGAACTATCTAAATAAATATTCCACGAGTCTGATAGATATACACCACAGTAAATACCATTGGCTATGATAGTTGAGCAGAACTCATCTACTATCGGACTAATAATAGATGCTTTTTGGAAACCGCCATTGCCTGTCCAATTTCTCGCTTTCCATCCATCTGCGTCTTCCATATCAAACCACATACCCATTGTGAAATTCTTTAAAGTTCCACCATGCTTTGCTTTTAATTTATTAATATTCTTTAATGCTGCTACAGCTTCATCTTCAGCATCTTTTACACTTAATGCATAACTATAAATATAGAAACCATATGGAATACCTAAGCTTTCACACTTATCCACATATGCTTCTGCTCTGATATCCATTGTTTCACTATATCCTAAACGAATAATGATGTATTTGTCCTTGTAGTCTTCAAATTTTAATTTGCCGCTTTGATAGTTGTACCAGTTGTGGGCACTGACATCAATGCCTTCACCCATTAGCTTCTTTGTGTAAAGAAGTTCATGACTGTTAGGGTCAATCGCATAATATGTAAGACCTATTTTGTGGCTATGTTTGATTTCACCACTACTTGCAAAATAATAATTCAAATTGTCGATTGTATATTT
>CACXEN010000106.1 GCA_902766675.1 uncultured Erysipelotrichaceae bacterium | reverse complement strand
CAGCTTCTTTTATTGTCATTCCTTCTTTCATTAATAAACGAATGAGTTCAGGAATAATCATGGAAGGGTGTGTATCATTAATTTGAATGCGTACATGATTGATTAAATCTTTTAAGTCATGTCCTTTTTCTTTTTCTTCTTTTAAGATGAGTTGTGCAGCGTTAGATACTAAGAAATATTGTTGGTATATTCTTAATAATTGACCATCTTTATCACTATCATCTGGATATAAGAAGAGTGTTAAATTCTTTTCAATATTCTTTTTATCAAATGTGATACCTTTACGAATAATGTTCTCATCAATTGTGTCTAAATCGAATAGATGAAGTGTATTTAATCCTGATTGATAACCTACTACATCTAAATCATACATATGTGACATATATGTTTTACCAGCTAATTCAACTGGGAAACTTACTTTTGTGTCTTTTAACATTGTGACAGAGTCTAACCATTCATCAGGTACTTCACATTGTTTTAAATTGCGAAATACTTGTTTGAATAATCCGAAGTGATAGTTTAAACCAATTCCATCACCATTTAATCCTAAAGTTGCAATAGAATCCAAGAAACATGCCGCAAGTCTTCCTAAACCACCATTACCTAAAGAAGGCTCTTTTTCTTTCGCTTCTACATTAGCTAATGATTTGCCGTGCTTTTCAAGAATCTTGCTTAATTCATCATGAATACCAAGATTGATTAGATTCTTACCTAATTGTTTACCAATGAGAAATTCCGCACTGATGTAATAAACTTTTTTATCACCAGAAGTCTTTTCCATTTTATCAGTCATACATTTAACGATTTCTGTACACGCGTTATAGAGTTCTAAATCTGTGCTATCAGCAATCGCCTTACCTAGTTTTCTTACTAGTTTGGTCTCTAAATTCATAATCCCCTCCAAAAAACAACATTGGAAGTATACCATAAAAATAATGAAGTAAACGCAAAAAAGAAAAATGTAAGCGTTATTTAATTCTAAATGCATCTTAAAGTCCTTTTTAAAGGTGTCTATGGTATAATTTATCAGTCAAATTGAGGTGTTATGGGATTTATTATTAATGTAATTAAATCGATATTTTATGGAATTGTGCAAGGTATTACAGAGTGGTTACCAATCAGTAGTACAGGGCATTTAATTTTAATGCGTGCATTTATGCCATTGAATGTATTTTCATCTGTAGAAAGTAATCAAGCATTCTTTGATATGTATAAAGTAGTCATCCAATTCGGTAGTATTCTTGCGGTAATCATTCTATTTTTCAATCGATTAAATCCATTGAATATGCATTTGAATGCACAAAAAAGAAAAAGTATTTATCGACTTTGGTTAATGGTAATTATTGGCTGTATTCCAGCAGGAATATTAGGCCTATTATTTGAAGATTTAATTGATAGTGTATTAAGTGCTTCATGGGTAATTGGAATTACTTTAATCCTTTATGGTGTTTTATTTATTTGGATGGAAAATCGTGTAGGTGAATATACAATCGAAACAACAGATCAAATAAAACCAAAGGATGCATTATATGTTGGATTATTCCAAGCATTAGCTTTGATTCCAGGAACAAGCCGTTCTGGAAGTACAATCTTAGGTGCGACGATGGTTGGGTTCAACAGAAAAACGGCAGCTGAATATTCATTCTTTTTAGCAATTCCAGTAATGTTTGGCGCAAGTGCTTTGAAGTTAGTGAAATATATTATCAAAGGGGCAGAAATTAATTTTTCTAGCTTTGTAGTATTGGTTGTAGGATTTGTTGTGTCATTCTTTGTGTCACTATTTGTGATTCGTAGACTCATGGAATATATTCGCAACCACGACTTTAAAATCTTTGGAGCATATAGAATTTTATTGGGTATTGCAGTAATTATATTTTCTATTATGGGAGTGATTTCTTAGGTATATGATTTGGGGGAATATAACAGGTTTATTCATGGAAGGACTATTATCATTTTTTTCTCCATGTGTGCTCCCTTTAATACCTTTATATATAGGTTATTTAACAAAAGATACACAAATACAAGATGCAGAAGGTAATGTGTCATACAATCGAGTAAAAACTTTGATTTTGACAATTGGCTTTGTCTTAGGTATTTGTGTAGTTTTTGTATTCGCTGCATTAAGCTCTACAGTATTAAATAAATTCTTTCAGAATAATAAAGTAATCTTTCTCATTGTAGGAGGCATCTTTTTAATACTAATGGGCTTGTTGCGATTAGATATCATTCAAATTCCATTTTTGAATAAAACATTTCAAAAGAATGTAAAAGTAGAAGGGAAGATGACTTTTCTAAAAGCATTTGTCCTAGGTTTTTTCTTTAGTTTTGCATGGAGTCCATGTATTGGCCCAATGTTAGCAACTGCAATCATGCAAGCTTCTTCTGCAGAAAGTGCTGTGATGGGATGGATTTATATCTTGGCATTTGCGCTTGGGTTTATATTCTTATTTTTATTGATTGGTTTATTTACAAACACAATTCTAAATTGGTTGCGTAACAATAAGAAAAATGTTGAATATACATCTATCATGGGAGGCTTAGTTGTTTTAGGCATGGGTTGTTATATGATGTATCAAGCATTTACTTATATACAAGCCCAACAAACAAATGATCAAAATGAAACAATTATAGAAGAAGGGGAAATAGAAACATTACGTAGTATTGAAGAATATAATTTCTCTTTGGAAGATGCACAAGGAAATACACATAACTTATTAGACTATGATGGGAAAACAATCATTATTAATTTCTTTGGGACATGGTGTTATTATTGCAATCAAGAATTACCAATTTTTGAAACAATACATAAAGAAATGGATGATGTAAAAATATTATTAATCGCAACACCTAATTATGATAAAGAAGGGGATGTTGAATATATAGAAGAATATATGAATAATGCAGGATATACGATGGATATTCTGTATGATACTTCTTTAGAAGTGACAAGAATGTTTCAGATAACAGGCTATCCTACGTCGTTTATAATTAAACCTGATGGTGAATTCTTAGGATATATTCCAGGATATTTACCAGAGCAAGATATACGCAATGCAATTGATGAAGCAAGGAAATCTTAGGGAGGATACAAAGCATGAGCAATATTAGACCAGAAACAATGGAAAGAATTACAACACCAGAATTAGCACAAGCATTTATTGATGAACAAATCTCTTTAGTCCAACAACAAGTCAAAGATGGAAAAGTTTTATTGGCGCTATCAGGAGGTGTAGACTCTTCTGTCGTAGCAGCTTTATTAGTAAAAGCATTAGGTAAGAATCTAGTCTGTGTGCATGTAAATCACGGATTACTTAGAAAAGGTGAACCTGAACAAGTAATTCAAGTATTCCGAAATGAAATGGATGCGAATCTTGTATATGTTGATGCGACAGATCGTTTCTTAGATGCACTTGCAAGCGTAGATGATCCAGAAGAAAAAAGAAAAATCATTGGAAAAATCTTCGTTGATGTATTTGATGAAGAAGCTAGTAAATTAGAAGACATTCACTTTTTAGCACAAGGCACAATCTATCCAGACATCCTAGAATCCGATGGTGTAAAAGCACATCACAATGTTGGTGGACTACCAGAAGATATGGAAATGGAACTAGTTGAGCCATTAAAGTTCTTATATAAAGATGAAGTACGGGTTGTAGGTAAACAATTAGGTTTACCAGATCAAATGGTATATAGACAACCATTCCCAGGTCCTGGTTTAGGTGTTCGTTGCGTAGGCGCAATCACAAGAGATCGTTTAGAAGCACTACGTGAAGCAGACGCAATCGTAAGAGAAGAAATTGGTAAACTGCCTGAAACACCATGGCAATACTTCTGTGTAATTCCTGATTTTGAATCAACAGGAATTAAAGATGGCAAAAGATATATGGGTTGGTCTGTCATTATCCGTGCAGTAGATACAGTGGATGCTGTTACAGCAACTGTTCCAGAAATACCATTTTCTACACTCACAACAATTCGTGATCGCATTATTGGAAACGTGGATGGTGTAAATAGAGTATTGTGGGATCTATCTGAAAAACCTATCAGTACAATTGAATATGAATAATAAGTTT
>CACXEN010000105.1 GCA_902766675.1 uncultured Erysipelotrichaceae bacterium | reverse complement strand
GAAAATGTAGATAAATTAAGAGATACATCTAGTTCACATCATAGATGTTCTATAGTTGAGGTTATGGGTAATCACTGTGGTGATTTGGCATTATATACTGCTTTGGCATGTGGTGCTGAAATGGTGATTACACCAGAAACTGGATATGATGAACAAGAAGTATTAGAAAATCTACGTTATTTAGCAGATGCAGTTAAAAAAGATCATGCAATCGTCATTGTGTCAGAAAAGATTTGTGATGTCGAAGCTCTTGCGACAAAGATATCGCAAAATACAGACTTTAGCGGAAGAGCTACAGTCTTAGGACATATACAACGTGGAGGCTCTCCAAGTCCATTCGATAGAGATTTGGCTTCTCGCATGGGAGAAAAAGCTGTCGATCTATTAATGGATGGTATTGGTGGCCATTGTGTAGGTATTGTGAATAATGAAATTGTTTCATTACCAATTGAAGAAGCGTTGGATCAACCAAAAAAATCGCGCAAGCATTTGTATCGTTTGTTTGAGCGTTTAGTATAGGAGTAAGTATGGAAAAATCACATTTATTTAAGAAGACAAAAGTTATTTGTACAATAGGTCCTTCTTCAGAAGATAAGGATACACTTACAAAATTAGCTTTTGCAGGAATGAATATTGCTAGATTGAATTTTTCACATGGTAGTTTTGAAGAACATTTGAATCGAATTAATATGATTCGTGAAGTATCTGAAACAACAGGAATTAATATTGCAGTAGCATTAGACACAAAAGGACCTGAAATTCGTTTAGGTAACTTTGTGAATGATGAAGAGATATATGAGATTGGTGAAATTGTATATCTCACAAAAGCTGAAATGGAAGGAACACATGAAAGATTTCATATTATGTGCCCAGAATTATTTGATGATATGACACAAGGAAACTATATCTTAATTAATGATGGCAAAATGAAATTAACAGTGTTAGAAAACGATGGCAATGAAATGAAATGCCGTGTTGAAGTTGCAGGTCCAATCAGTTCACATAAAGGATGTAATGTGCCTGGTGTTAAACTATCTATGCCATTTATGTCCGCAAAAGATGAAGCAGATATTCGCTTTGGATGTCAAAACGACGTTGATTTCATCTTCGCATCATTTGTAAGAAGAGCAAGTGATGTAAACCAAATCCGTAAGATTTGTATAGAAGAAGGAAAACCACGCGTAAATATTATCGCAAAGATTGAAAACCAAGAAGGTTTCGATAATGTAAATCAAATTTTAGAAGCTGCAGATGGTGTAATGGTAGCGCGTGGTGATCTTGGTGTTGAAATTCCAACAACAATGGTTCCTGTATATCAAAAACGTATTATCAGACAAGCAAATATTGTTGGTAAACCAGCAATTACTGCAACACATATGTTGGATTCTATGACACATAATCCACGTTGTACACGTGCTGAAGCAGCAGATGTATGCAATGCAGTATTAGATGGTTCCGATGGTGTAATGTTGTCAGCTGAAAGCGCTGCTGGTGATTATCCAGTAGAAGCTTGTGAAACAATGGCAGCCATTGCGGAAGAAGCAGAAAGCATTCTACCATATCGTGAAAGACTGGATTGGTTGCGTACTACAAGCAATCAAACAGTACAAGATGCAGTATCTTTAGCAATTGCGGATGCTACTCTAACATTAGATAATGTTGGTGCAATTGTTGTATTTACACAAGGTGGTACAACCGCAAGAAGAATTTCTAAGTTTAGACCTAAAGTTCCAATTCTTGCGATTACATTCACAAAAGATACACAACGTAAATTAGAGAGCTATTGGGGTGTATTACCAATCTTCTCTGATGTACAAAACCAAATGACAAATGACGATGATCTTGCAAGTTTATTTGCGAAAGATTATGGCATTAAAAAGGGTGAACTAATTATCATTTCTGCTGGTTATCCAACGGGAGAAGGCAGTGCGAACATGATGAAGATTGTAGAAGTAAAATAAGTATCACTAGAAAGTGATACTTATTTTTTTCTTGTACGTTTTGTTTTGGTGTTAGCAGTTTTTGCTTGTAATTCTTCCATCGCAGCCTTTTGATTTAAGATAACAGGGATTACGATAGGATTACGATTTGTTTTCTTAAATAGATATGGTTCTAATGCAGAGCGGATACAGTTCTTTAATTCTAAGAATGTAGTACGTTCTTGCATTTTTTTCTTTAATGCATCATATACAAGTAATTCTGCTTCTTTTAATAATGTTTGTGAATCTTTGATAAACACAAATCCACGGCTAACTATATTTGGTCGACATAATATCTTATTATATCTAGAATCAATTGTGACAATGACTGCTACCAAACCATTTTCAGCTAAGATCTTACGATCTTTAATTACAGAAGTACTTAGACCAGTCGCATCATTTCCATCGACATAGATTTCATCTGTTTGAATTCTTTCATTGGCAACGAAACATTCTTCATCACGCAATACAACAATGTCACCATTGGAGCATATAAAGCAATTTTCTTTTGGCACACCAGTTTCTTGGCCAGTCGAAGCATGTTGCACGAGCATTTTATATTCGCCATGATTTGGCATGAAGAATTTTGGCTTAATTAGATTCAACATTAATTTTTGTTCTTCAATTGGTGCGTGACCAGTTGTATGGAATGATGTTAGTGGGGAGTCTGTAATAACATTTGCACCAACACGAGTTAATTGGTTAATAACACCACCAACAGAAACGCCATTACCTGGAATTGGATTAGATGAGAATAATACAGTATCACCAGGTAGAATCTTGATGTATTTATGCGTGCCATTAGCAATTCTACTTAGTGCGGCCATCGGTTCACCTTGGCTACCTGTACATACAATACAAATACGATTTGCAGGTAATGTATTCAATTCATTTCCTGATATAAAGGAACTATTTGGAATTTTAATAACACCTAATTTTCTGCCAATTTCACAAACGTTTTCCATAGATCTACCAAAGACTGCAACTTTTCTACCACAGTTTACAGCTGCCTCTAAAATCTGATTTAAACGTAAGACATTAGATGCGAAAGTAGACACAAGTAATCTTCCAGGTGTCTTTTTCATTAATTCATTAATAGATTGTGCAACTTGTTTTTCAGATACAGAAGAACCTGGTACAGATGAGTTTGTGGAATCTGACATTAGTAATGTAATACCCAATTGTCCCATAAATGCCATCTTTTGGTAATCGGCTTGGGTTCCAACTGGAGTTAAATCAAATTTAAAGTCACCTGTTTCAACAATTCTTCCATTCGGGGTATTGATAAGTACACCTAAGCTATCAGGAATAGAGTGTACTGTATCAAAGAAACCTACACTAAAATGGTTTGTCTGTATACGACTATCTGAATTGATTTCAATAATCTTACAATTTCTTTTTAATCTATGTTCTTCTAATTTCTTTTCAATTAAAGCTTTCGCAAAACGTGGCGCATAAATCTCTTTTAAATGAACGGAGCGCAATAAGAAGGGGATACCACCAATATGATCTTCGTGACCGTGGGTGATAATAAGTGCTTTTACTTTTTCTTGATTTTGTACAAGGTGTGAATAATCTGGAATAACATAGTCAACACCTAATAATTCTTCTTCTGGAAATTTAACGCCTGAATCCACGATAATGATTTCATCATCGTGTTCAAAACAATACATATTTTTTCCAATTTCGCCTAAACCGCCCAAAGCATAAACCAATGTATCTGTGTCGTGTTTAATAGAATGATATTCAAAATCTGGTACATTTACCTTGGAGTAACGGTTGGCTTTCGTACTTCTTCCAACTTTTACTTCTGTCATTATATGTATACCTCATTTCTTATGAGTAAATTTGTTATATATAGTATAAATTATAAAAGACAATTTTTAAAGGGATAGATTATATTTTAGTTGCATCACTTGGGTGCGAGAAAGGGTTATTTTTATCGATGTGGTCATAGTATAAAATGCCACTAAAATGATCGATTTCATGCTGTAATACAATAGCTAAATAATCTCTTGCACGGATTTCAATTTCTTGATTTGTGCATAAATCAAAAGCCTTAACTTTTATTCGTGCATTTCTAACAACATATCCTTCATGTACATCTTTAACAGATAGACAGCCTTCACCAGCTTCTAAATATGCTTTCTGTACAGAAGACGATACAATTCTAGGATTCGCTAACATATATTGATATGTGATTGGATCACCATTTTTATCATAATCATTCACTACAACTGCAGTTAGTTTTTTTGGTATACCAACTTGAATGGCGCTAATTCCAACAGCTGGTTGTAAATTGAGCTCTTCCGCTTTTTCTTCATCTGTAGAATCTATTACATATTGTAGTAACTCACGTAATAGTGATTCATCTTCTTCACTAAGTGGTAGTGTAACATCTAAAGATTTTTCACGTATTTTTGGGTCAGTATCTTTTATAATTGTGTCTTTATTAATTAACATATTTACCTCGAAAATATTCTACCAAAACTCAATAATAAATGAAAGAAAGGTGCTATATATGATAAAATTTTGATGTTATGAGTAAGAGTAATACAAAAAAGAGATTTAGTTTATGGATGCCAAAGGGCTATGATGTTGCAATTCATGTTGCGATTATTGTATTAGTGCTATTTGGTGTTGTTATGGTAGGTTCTGCTGCAATGGGTTTAGCAGTAGGGAATAATACATATTTGTTAGTAACGGTTGCTAAGCAAATTCTATTTGGAGTTTTTGGATATATCGCTATGACATATTTAGCGAATCATTTTAAGATTTCATTTTTAAGATCCACATCATTTCCTATCGTTATTTTTATTACAGTTGGATTGTTGTTATCTTGTTTATTGTTTGATGCGCAATTCGGATCAAAAGCATGGATTAGCTTATCAGCATTTGGACAAAGTATTACAATTCAACCATCAGAGTTTGCCAAAATAACGACGATATTAATCGTGGCAGCGTATTGTGGGGATGTAAAAAAAGAATTTAAAAGCGCAAAAGATTTATTATTAAGACCAGTTTTGTTTTCAGGCATAATGATTTTAATTGTTATGTTGCTTCAAAAAGACTTTGGTTCAGCAGTTGTAATATTTCTTATAACTTGCGTTGTGTTGCTAATTCCAAATAATGCATTAATGCGTAAATTCCAAGTTGTATTAAAAGTTCTATTCTGGGTTACACTTGCTGGAGTAATTTATATTTTATCTCCTGCTGGTGAATCATTTATCAATAGTCTTCCATTAAAGGATTATCAAAAAGATAGATTCTTATCTGCTTTAAATCCATTTGAAGATAAATATGGTCGTGGCTATCAGTTAGTAAATGGTTTAGTATCCTTTGCGACTGGTGGATGGTTTGGGACTGGATTTGGTACATCCATTCGTAAATATACCAATTTCCCAGCTGCACATAATGACTTTATATTAGCCATCTTAGTAGAAGAATTAGGTTTTGTTGGATTCTTATTCTTAATGCTTTTATATGGCGTTATTATATTCCGCTTACTGCATTTTGCTTCGATTATAAAAAGTGAAAAAGCAAAGATTATTTTAATTGGTACTGCCATGTATTTATTAATCCATATGGTATTTAATATTGGCGGTGTAACAGGATTATTACCTTTAACAGGTGTTCCATTATTAGTAATATCTGCAGGTGGTAGTTCTACCATGTCATTTATGGCATGTATTGGTTTGTCACAAGCTGTAATTAGCCAATATAGAAAGAAAGAAATTGCATGAGAATCATTGCCGGAGAGTTTTCCAGTAGAAGAATCATTGCGCCAAAAGGGGAACATACGCGTCCTACATTAGATAAAGTGCGTGAGGCTGTCTTTTCTAGTTTGGGTGGTATGTTTTATGGTGGAGACTTTCTTGATTTATATGGTGGCTCTGGAGCAAATGCATTAGAAGCATTATCTAGAGGAATGGATAAAGCAATCATTGTGGATATTGATGCACATGCAATTGAAGCAATAAAAGAGAACATCAAAAATTTACAATTAGAAAATCGTACCCAAGTGTTGAAGATGAAAGATACAATTGCATTAAAACATTGTGCAGATGAAAATATGCAATTCATGGTTGTTTATCTTGATCCACCATATGCCAAACAAAAAAACGAAAAAATATTACAATTGTTGGAAGAGTATCATTTGTTGGTGGATGGAGCAATTGTTGTGATTGAATCTAGCAAAGATGATATATTTAAAGATGAAATTGGAACTTTGCATAAAGTAAAAGAAAACATCTATGGTACTGCAAAGATTACTTATTATAAGAAAGAAGGGTGAATATGAAAGTTTGTTATCCAGGCACATTTGATCCAATCACAAAAGGACATTTAGATATTATTGAACGTGCTAGTAAACAGTTCGATGAAGTTGTAGTTTTGGTGATGTCTAACCCAAATAAAAAATCATTGTTTTCAAAAGATGAAAGAAAAGAATTGATTGAGAATACTTTAGAAGAAGTTGGTGGATTACAAAATGTAAAAGTGGTAGTAGGTGAGGGACTAACTGTTGAAATGGCAAAAGAATTAGGTGCTACAGCATTAATTCGTGGCATTCGTGCTGTTTCAGATTATGAATATGAACTCCAACAAGCAACCGCAAATATGGCATTAGATGAAAATATTGAAACGATATTTATGATTGCAAAACCAAAATATTCATTCCTATCATCATCAATTGTGAAGGAAATTGCACATTATGATGGAGATATTAGTGAATTCATTCCATCTTGCATTATTGATGATGTCATGAAAAAAATGAATGGGGAAACAGAATGATTTGCAAAAAATGCAAGCAAGAAATTGAAGACTTATCAATGTATTGCCCAAGATGTGGAGCACCACAATTCTCAAATGAGAATAAGACAATTGATTTATATTTGGCAGATCCAGAACAAAGTAAAGTGATTATACAAAGAGTTGATAATTTAACAACAGCTTTTACAGCAATTCAAAGAATCACAGGATTAAAGGTTGTGGAAATTCGTGAACTCTTAAAAGAAGTACCTTGTTGTTTAATGGAATATTTAACAAAAGAAGAAGCAGAGCGTACTGTTGAAATGTTAAAAGAATATGGATTGGACGCAATTGCTAAACACCCTGAAAAAAAGGAAGAAGTACAAGCGCAACCAGTACAACAAGAAAATAATGAAGAGAAAGAACACAAGAAAGAAGACGAAATAGAATTGGTGATACATCCTACACCTGAGTCTGACAAAGAATTCATGCTTGAATTAGCAGAATATATGAATGAAAAAGATGCGAAATAAAGCTCAGAAATGAGCTTTTTATTAGCAATGAAATTAGCACTTTCTTATTGACAGTGCTAAATGGTTGTTGTACTATATTAGCAGGCATAAAAGAAGAGTGCTAAAGGAGGTTAATCATGCTGACACCTAGAAGAGTTGAAATATTCAAAGCAATTGTCGATGAATACATTAAATCAGCTGAACCAGTAGGTTCAAAGACGCTACAGCAAAAATATAACCTGCCATATTCAAGTGCAACAATTCGTAATGATATGCAAGTGCTTGAAGAAATGGGATATTTGGAGAAAACACATACAAGTTCTGGACGTATTCCAAGTACTCTAGGATATAAGTTTTATTGTGAAAACCTATTAGACAATGCCGGTTTGGATCAAAAGATGGAACTTGCGATTAGAAATGCTTTTGATGCAAGCAACTTAAATATAGAAGACGCAATTCATCAGAGTTGTGAAATATTATCAGAAATGACTAATATGACATCTGGTGCTATTGGGCCTGATTCAAGTGAGCAATCACTAGAACACATTAAATTATTCCCAATTGATGGAAAAAATATTGTCTGCGTATTTATCACAAATACTGGACATACTGAAACGAAGAATTTCCATTTTGAAGAGGAAATTCCATTTACAGATATTGAGTCTTGTACAGATGTATTAAACAACAGATTACGTGGCACAAGGATTTCTGAGTTAGTTAATAAAATGGAAGAAATCCGTCCTGCATTAAGTGAAGTTGTTGGTAGACACGACTTATTATTTACAGCATTTGTAAAAGCATTTGTACGTTTTGCGAGTGAAAATGTATATTTCTCAGGCAAAGATAGAATGCTATACCAACCTGAATTTACAGATATCGCAAAATTAAAGCAATTAATGACGATGTTTGAAGATGCTGGTGTATGGAAAAAAATGCATACCCAAGAAAATGCAATCGCTGTAAAAACAAAAAGAGGGTCTGAATTAACTTGGTATAACGATCTAGCCGTTGTTCGATCAAAGTTCTCTGTAGGTGATGGAGAAACAGGTGAATTGATGGTAGTAGGCCCAAGTAGAATGAATTATGACATGGTAATTTCCATGTTGGAATATTCCGCAAGGATGATTGAAAGAATGTATAACGCAATAGGTGATAAAGATGAGTAAGAAGAAAAAAGAAGTAAAACAACAAGAGGCGATTGAAAAGGAAGAAGAAGTAAGCACTTCTGAAACACTCTCTAAAACAATTGAAGAATTAGAAGGTGAAATCGCTATATTAAAAAATGAATATGCGAAAGCGTATGCAGATACAGAAAATACAAGAAAGAGATTACAAGCAGAATTTGAAGCAAGAAGTAAATATCACATTCAAAACTTTGCGCTTGAAATATTACCTGTATTAGATAACTGTGAAAGAGCATTAGCTACAGAAACTAGTGATGAAGCATACCGAAAAGGTGTGGAAATGATATATGAGCAATTAAAAGTTGCATTAGAAAAAGAAGGTGTTACTGAAATTGAAGCAAAAGATTTACCATTTGATGCAAATTGGCATCAAGCATTACTGAGTGAGCATCAAGATGGTGTAGAGCCAGGTATGGTATTAGAAGTATTACAAAAAGGATATAAATTAAAAGACCGCATATTAAGAGCGGCAATGGTTAAAGTTAGTGAATAGTAGGAGGAAATGAAATATGAGCAAGATTATTGGAATTGACTTAGGAACAACAAACAGCTGTGTAGCTGTTATGGAAGGTAATGAAGCAAAAGTTATTACAAACCCAGAAGGAAATCGCACAACACCATCTGTTGTTGCATTTAAAAATGGTGAAAGAATTGTTGGTGATGCAGCAAAGAGACAATTAATCACAAATAAAGAAACTGTATATTCTATTAAACGTTTAATGGGTACAGATGAAAAAGTAACATTAGAAGGTAAAGAATATACACCACAAGAAATTTCAGCAATGATACTTTCTTATATCAAAGATTACGCAGAAAGTTATTTAGGTGAAAAAGTAGATCGTGCTGTTATTACAGTACCTGCTTACTTTAATGACGCACAACGTCAAGCAACAAAAGATGCAGGTAAAATTGCTGGTTTAGAAGTAGAAAGAATTATCAATGAACCTACAGCTAGTGCTTTGGCATTTGGCTTAGATAAAGGTAATACAAAAGAGCAAAAGATCTTAGTTTATGACTTAGGTGGTGGTACATTCGATGTATCTATCTTAGATATTGCGGATGGCACATTTGAAGTATTATCAACTGCAGGTGATACACACTTAGGTGGTGATGACTTTGATGAAGCTATCATGAATTGGTTAGCAGATAATTTCAAGAAAGAAAATGGAATTGATTTAAAAGCAGATAAAATGGCTTTACAAAGATTAAAGGAAGCTAGTGAAAAAGCAAAGAAAGATTTATCTGGTATGGTACAAACACAAATTTCATTACCATTTATTTCTGCAGGTGAAAGTGGTCCTTTACACTTAGAAGCGACTTTAACACGTGCACAATTTGATGATATGACAAAGGGTTTAGTTGAAAGAACAATGGTTCCTGTTCGTCAAGCATTAAAGGATGCTAACTTAAATCCTGGTGATTTAGACCAAGTATTATTGGTAGGTGGATCTACTCGTATTCTTGCGGTACAAGAAGCAGTTAAAAATGAATTAGGAAAAGAACCAAATAAATCTGTAAACCCTGATGAGTGTGTAGCATTGGGTGCTGCAATTCAAGGTGGTGTTATCGCTGGTGATGTCAAAGACGTATTATTGTTAGACGTTACACCATTAAGCTTGGGTATTGAAACACTTGGACAAGTGATGACTGTATTAATTCCAAGAAATACAACTATCCCAACAAGTAAATCACAAATATTCTCAACAGCTGCTGATAACCAACCAGCTGTAGATATTCACGTATTGCAAGGTGAAAGACCAATGGCTAATGACAATAAAACATTAGGTAACTTCCAATTAGATGGTATCGCTCCAGCAAGACGTGGTGTACCTCAAATCGAAGTAACATTCGACATTGACGTTAATGGTATCGTAAATGTTTCTGCAGTTGATAAAGCAACGAATAAAAAACAATCTATTACAATCACAAATTCTTCTGGTCTTAGTGATGAAGAAATTGATCGTATGGTAAGAGAAGCTGAAGAACATAAAGCAGAAGATGATAAACGTAAAGAAGATATCGAAACTAGGAATAGAGCAGAAGCGTTTATTCACCAAATTGATGAAACACTAAATAATGAAAGTGCACAAGCTGATGAAGCACAAAAAGAAGAAGTGAAGAAATTAAGAGATGAATTACAAACTGCTATAGATAACAATGATATGGATACATTAAAGACGAAACTTGATGCATTAGAAAAAGCTGCACAAGATATGGCACAAGCAATGTATGCGAATGGCCAAAACCCACAAGACTTTAGTGATCCAAATGCGTTCAATAACGCAAGTGCAAACAATACAACAAACAATGATGATGTTGTAGATGCTGACTTTGAAGAAAAGAATTAATTGTAAGAGTGCGGGATACCGCACTCTTGTATGAGTAATAGAAAGGCTGGTGAAATATGGCGGACAAAAGAGATTATTACGAAGTTCTTGGTATTTCTAAAGGCGCAAGTGATGATGAAATAAAAAAAGCCTATCGTTCACTGGCTAAAAAATATCATCCGGATGTGAATAAAGCGCCTGATGCAGAAGCAAAGTTTAAAGAGATTAATGAGGCGTATGAAGTATTAAGCGATCCACAAAAGAAGGCCACATATGATCAATTTGGTCATGCTGGTATGGATGGAGCAGGCTTTGGTAATTTCCAAGGATTCTCTGGTGGGTTTGGAGATTTTGATGATATTCTAAATTCCTTCTTTGGTGGTGGTATGGGATCTGGATTCTCTAGAAGATCTAGATCAAATACAGGACCAATGCAAGGTAATGACAGTTATATGCGTTTGGAAATACCATTT